>NZ_JBHWIE010000045.1:0-40264 GCF_042732085.1 Actinosynnema sp. NPDC059797 | reverse complement strand
CCCCAGGGCATCGTGGTGGGCTCGGTGACGAAGTCGGTGACGAAGCCGGACAGGTTCTGGTGCACGTGGTCCACGTCGTCGACGAGGAACTCGGTGATCACGCTGCGGTTGTCCGCCGGGCAGCCGAGCGCAAGGCCGCCGAGGGCAGGGCCGCCGAGCGCCGGGCCGCCGAGGGCCGGGCGGCCGAGACCAGGGCGGCCGGGGGCAAGGGGTCCGAGCCCAAGGCCCGGACCCCAGGGTCCGGGCGGGCCCGCGGCGCGGACCGGCGGTCGGCGGCCCACGAGGGCAGGTCGACGGCCCGGCCGCAGCCCCGGCGACCCCAGTCCAGGGCCCGGACCAGGGCGGGCGCGGGCACGGGCGGCGCGTTCGGCATGTCCGGCACCCGCCGCGCCGCGCTGCTGGCCATGGTGGTCTGCGCGCTGGCGCTGAGCATCGCCGTGCCGCTGCGCACGTACCTCGCGCAGCGCGAGGAGCTGCGCGAGGTCAACGCCTCGCACGAGACGCTGCGCGCCGAGGTCGAGCGGCTGGAGGGGCGCAAGCGCGAGCTGGCCGACCCCGCGCACCTGGAGGCCGAGGCCCGGCGCCGGCTGCACTACGTCCGACCGGGGGAGACGCCGTACGTGGTGCAGCTCCCCGGCGACGCGGAACGCGAACTGGAAGAGCGACGACCGGCGACCCAGCCGGCCGAGGACAAGGCGTGGTACGAGCAGTTGTGGGATTCGGCGGCAGCGCGATGACGGTGAGCGACGAGGACCGGGCGGCGGTCGCCGGGCAGCTGGGGCGGACCCCGCGCGGCATGAGGGCCGTCGCGGCGCGGTGCCCGAGCGGGCACCCGGCGGTCGTGCGGACCAACCCGAGGCTGGAGGACGGCACCCCGTTCCCGACCCTCTACTACCTGACCTGCCCGAGGCTCACCTCCCTGGTCAGCAGGCTGGAGAGCGCCGGGGTGATGAAGGAGATGACCGAGCGGCTGGCGGTCGACGAGGAGCTGGCGGGCCGGTACCTGAGGGCGCACGAGGCGTACCTGGCCGAGAGGGACGCGATCGAGCCCCTCGGCACCACCGTGACCGCCGGCGGGATGCCGGGCCGGGTCAAGTGCCTGCACGTGCACGTGGCGCACTCGCTGGCGGTGGGCCGGGGGGTGAACCCGTTCGGCGACGAGGCCCTGGACCTGCTGGCGGACGAGTGGCCGAGCGGTGATTGCGCGTCAAAGGTGAAAAACTGACCTTACGGGCAGTTCTTCACGCACAAAGCGGGCACATTGCCGTGACACCGCCGTTCGGATCAGGCAGGCTGGATCTCGGGCCGGGTGACGAGGCGATGGGGAGTTCGTGGCTGTGCCGAAGTCCAAGCGACGGTCGAAGAAGCCGACGAGAGTCCAGCCGGGGACGATGACGCCGCGGCAGCGGGGCCTTGCCACCGCGGCCCTCGGCGCGATGCTCGTCCCCACGCTGCTGCACGGCGGCACCCCGCTGGACTGGGTCAACCTGGCGGGCAGGTCCGACATCGAGGCCGTGCCGCCCGGCGCCGGCGACGTGCTCGGCACGCTCGCGCTGGACGGCGACGACCTGGGCGCCACCGGCAGGCTGCCGGAGACCGACGACCTGAGCGCGTCCCTGCTGGCCGACGCGGACGACCCCGGCGAGTTCGAGGACGACCTGCCCCCGCTGGAGGGCGGCTACCTGCGCGAGGGCCAGCACGGCATCCCCGGCGTCATGCTCGACGCCTACATGCGGGCCGCCGACCGGCTGGCCGAGACCAAGCCCGGCTGCAACCTGGACTGGCCGCTGCTGGCGAGCATCGGCCGCATCGAGTCCGGCCACGCCCGCGGCGGCCGCGTCACGGAGAACGGTGACACGGTCGGGCGAATCCTGGGCCCGGTGCTCGACGGCTCGCCGGGCGTCGCGGCGATCCGCGACACCGACGGCGGCCGGTTCGACGCCGACACCACGTGGGACCGCGCGGTCGGGCCCATGCAGTTCATCCCCTCGACCTGGGCGGGCTACGCGGCCGACGGCAACGAGGACGGCGAGCGCGACCCGAACAACATCTACGACGCCACCATCGGCGCCGGCAACTACCTGTGCGCGTACGACTCCGACCTGAGCGACCCCCAGCAGCGGGCCCGGTCGGTGTTCCGCTACAACCAGTCGAACTCGTACGTGGCGACGGTGCTGTACTGGGCGGACCTGTACGCGAACGGCGTGACGCCGACCCCCGACGTGGTCGGCTCGGACGCCGACTTCGGTGACGACTTCGGCGACGACGGCGGCGACTCGCAGGGCTCGAACCCGCCGCCGGGGACGTCGAACCCGCCGGGGACGACCACCCCGCCGTCGTCGAACCCGCCGTCGTCGAACCCGACCACGATCACGGTGAAGCCGACGAACCCCACCACGACGACCACGCCGCGGTGCCCGACGCCGACGACGACCACCACGACCACCACCAGCACGACGACGCCGACGACCACGCCGACGACCACCACCCCCGTGCCGCCGGGCTGCCCGACGCCCACCACGACCACGACGACCACGACGACCACGACGACGACCACCACCACGACGACGACCACGACGACCACGACGGGCGCCGCCGCGACCACCGACCCGGCCACCACGCCGGGCGGCAGCTCGTCGGCCGGCACCTCGCCCGCGGGCTCCAGCCCGGCGGGCACGTCGTCGTCCGGCTCGTCGGTGGGCGCCTCGTCGGTGACCTCGTCGATGCGGCCCGTCTGAGCCCTCCCGGCGGCGGACTACGCTGGCGGTCGGACGACCACCGACCGAAGGGACCGGGCATGGCGCGCGTGGCCGCGATCGACTGCGGGACGAACTCGATCCGCCTGCTCGTCGCCGACGTGACCACTTCGGACGACGGCGGGCGCTGGTTGCGCGACGTGCACCGGGAGATGCGCGTGGTCCGCCTGGGCCAGGGCGTGGACGCGACCGGCGAGCTGCACCCGGAGGCCCTGGCGCGGACCAGGGCCGCGCTCGTCGACTACACGAACGTGTTGCGCCGCAAGGGGACCGAGCGGGTGCGCATGGTCGCCACCTCCGCCACCCGCGACGCGGCCAACAAGGACGACTTCTTCGCCATGACCCGCGAGGTGCTGGGCGTCGAGGCCGAGGTGATCAGCGGCGACGAGGAGGCCCGGCTGTCGTTCACCGGCGCGGTGTCCGACCTGGACGGCGCGGAGGGCCCGTTCCTGGTCTCCGACATCGGCGGCGGGTCCACCGAGCTGGTCCTGGGCTCGTGGGACGGCGTGCGGGGCGAGGTCGAGGCGGCCCGGTCGGTCGACATCGGGTGCGTCCGGCTCACCGAGCGCTGCCTGCGCTCCGACCCGCCCACCGGGCGCGAGGTCGAGGAGGCCGTGCGGGTCACGCGGGAGGTGCTCGGCGAGGCGTTCGACGCCGTGCCCACCGACCGGGCCAGGACCTGGATCGGCGTCGCGGGCACGGTGACCACGCTGGTCGCGGTGGCCAGGGGGCTGCCGCGCTACGACCCGGACGAGATCCACCTGGCCCGGCTGACCACCGACGAGGTCCGGGAGACCACGGCGAAGCTGCTCGCCCTGGACCACGACGCGCGGGCCGCGCTGGGGCCGATGCACCCCGGCCGCGTGGACGTCATCTGCGGCGGCGCGCTGATCGTGCGGGCGCTCGCCGACCACCTGGCCGAGCGGGGCGTGACCGAGCTGGTGGCCAGCGAGCACGACATCCTGGACGGGATCGCGTTCTCCCAGGTGTGAGCGCCCGGCCGGGGACGTGCCCCGACCGGGCGGACCCGGGTTCCGGCGGGTCGGTGGTTCAGCGGCTCAGCGGCTCCGGCGGTTCAGCGGCTCCGGCGGTTCAGCGGGTCCGGCGGCTCAGCGGTTCGAGGCCGACTGCACGAACGCCGCCAGGTCCTTGGACTGCCGCACCCGGCTCGGCTCGTGGACGTACATCATGTGCCCGGCGGGGTAGTACGCCGACTCGATGTTCGCGTGCAGCTCCCGCGGGATCCGCAGGTGGGCCACCACGTGCTCGGCCGCGTAGTACGGCGTCGCGCCGTCGTAGTAGCCGTAGGCGATGTGGACCTTCAGGTGCGGGTTGGCGCGCATCGCCGCCGACAGCTTGTCGGCCACCGACACGTGCGTGCCCTCGAACTCCTTGTACGACCACGGCCGCACGTTGCCGGTCAGGATCTCGTACGGCAGGTCGTTCTCGTACTCCAGGTCCGTCCGCACGTAGTGGTTCAGCGCGGCCGTGTACGGCCCGAGGATCGCCGCGTACGACGGGTCCTGGCTGAAGTGCTCGCGCCCGTGGTCGTGCTCGGGCCCGGTGAACCGCGAGTCCAGCCGGCCGACGACCTTGCGCCGCGCGCGCAGCAGCTCGGTGAAGAACCGCACGTGCTCGATGCGCAGGTCGACCCGGTCCACGTAGTCCTCGGACAGGCCGGTCAGCGCCGCCAGCCGCGCCACCGCGGACGCGCGCTCCTCGTCGGTCAGCCGGCTGCCGCGCGCCAGCGCCCACGGGTAGTCGCGCGAGGCGAAGTCCTCGGCGTCGGCCAGCACGTCCTCCAGCGACCGGTCGCCGTGCAGGCCGTGGTAGTGCGCGATCGCCGCGTAGGTCGGCAGGAACAGGGGGTGCGGCACGTCGTTGTTGTCGCTGAAGTCCAGGGTGGTGAAGTCCAGCACCGAGGAGATCAGCATCAGCCCGTTGAGGTACATGCCGTGGCGGTTCTGGAGGTGCTCGGCGAGGCCGGCCGCGCGCAGGGTGCCGTACGACTCGCCCGCCAGGAACTTCGGCGACAGCCAGCGGCCGTTGCGGGAGGTCCACAGCCGGATCACCTCGCCGACGGACTCCAGGTCGCCCTGGAACCCGTGGTACGCCTCGGGCTTCTCGCCCTTGACCGCGCGGGAGTAGCCGGTCGAGACCGGGTCGATGAACACGAGGTCGCTGTGCGCGAGCAGGGTCTCGGGGTTGTCGACCAGGTCGTACGGCGGCGGGACCAGCTCGCCGACGTCGCCGGACACCACGCGGCGCGGTCCGAGCAGGCCGAGGTGCAGCCACACGCTGGAGGAGCCGGGGCCGCCGTTGAACGCGAAGGTCACCGGGCGCCGGGAGGGGTCGGCCCCGTCCAGGGTGTACGCGGTGACGAAGACCTCCGCCTTGGGCAGGTGGCCGTCGAACTTGCCGTCGGTCAGCACCTCCTTGCGCAGCACCACCCGACCGGTGGTCGCGGTGTAGTTCACCTTGCGCCGCTTGACGGTGATGCTGTGCTGGGTGGTGACGAGGTCGTCGGCGGGGAGGTCCTCCCCGCCGGCGGACGCGTCGTTGACGGGCTGCTCGTCGGCGGTGTCCTTGTCGGTCATGCCAGAACTCTACGATCGGGGTAGGTCCGGTGCGCGACCTTTCCGCCTTGGACGAAACCGTTACCACTTGCCGCGCGTGCCCGAGGCTCGTGGCGTGGCGGGAGGAGGTCGCCCGGGTGCGGCGGGCGGCGTTCCGGGACCAGGTCTACTGGGGACGGCCGGTGCCGGGGTTCGGGCCCGCGGACGCGTCGCTGGCGATCGTGGGGCTGGCGCCCGCGGCGCACGGCGGGAACCGGACGGGCCGCATGTTCACCGGCGACCGGTCGGGCGACTTCCTGTACGCGGCGCTGCACGCGGTGGGCCTGGCCAACCAGCCGACGTCCGTCCACGCGGGCGACGGCCTGGCCCTGTTCGGCACGCGGGTCACCGCGCCGGTCAAGTGCGCGCCGCCGGAGAACAAGCCGACCCCGGAGGAGCGCGACAACTGCCGCCCGTGGCTGGTGCGCGAACTGGAGCTGCTGCGGCCGACGCTGCGGGCGGTGGTGGTGCTGGGCGGGTTCGGGTGGCAGGCGCTGCTGCCGGTGCTGGCGTCGTGCTGGCGCGTGCCCCGGCCGAGGCCCGCCTTCGGCCACGGGGCGCGGGTGGTCCTGGACGCCCTGGACGGCGGCGAGCCGCTGGAGCTGTTCGGCTGCTTCCACGTGAGCCAGCAGAACACCTTCACCGGGCGGCTGACCCAGCCGATGCTCCAGGGGGTGCTGCGGGACGCGGCGGGCGCGGCGGGGATCGTGCCCGCCGGCGGGCGGTGACGGCCGGGTCCGGAGGGGCGCCCCGGCGGCCCCGACCACCGGACCGGGTCGCCCCTCGCGGCACGCCGGCCCGGCTCCACCGCGAAACCCCGGCGGGAACGCGGCGCCGACCGGCATCCTGGTGCCATGAAACCCCGGCTCGCGCTCGCCCTCGTGGTGGGCTCCGCGCTCGTCCTGGTCGCGCTCGCCGCGCGCGGGACGTCGCCGGTGACCTACGCCGACCGCGGCGGTGACGTCGACGACGCCCCGTTGACGACGCCGCCCCCGTCCAGCCAGGAGCCGGTCGCCGACGTGGGCGGGTCCACCGCGGGCGGGTCCTTCCTGGTGCTCATGCTGGTGGTGGTCGCGGCCGCGGTCATCGGGCTCGTGGCGGTCGTGGTGTACGCGCTGGGCGAGCTGAGGCGCGGGCGGCGGTCCCGCGCCGGTCGGGGGGACGAGGTGCTCGACGACGTCGACGGGCGGGCGGCGGCGCCCGAGGTCCTCGTCCGCCGCGCCACCGAGGCCCTGGCCGAGCTGCGGGAACGCGGTGGCGGGCCGCCGGGTGACGCGGTGATCGCCGCCTGGTTGAAGCTGGAGCGGGCCGCCGAGGACAGCGGGCTGCCCAGGCAGGGCCACCAGACGTCCACCGAGTTCACCGGCGACCTGCTGACCCGCTACCGGGTCGACGAGGCGGCGACCGCCGCGCTCCGCCGCGCCTACCAGCGGGCCCGCTTCGGCTCCGCCGAGGTGACCCGGGACGACGCCCGCGCCGCGGCGGAGGCGCTGGAGGCGATCGTGCGGGGCCTGCGGTGACCGGGGAGCGCCCGGCCGGGTTCGCGGCGTCACCGCTGCTCGCACCGGGCAAGGCCGTCCCGCTGGCGGTCGCCGGGGCCGCCGTCACCGCGTTCGCCCTGTACCGCGCGGGCGCGCCGGTGCACTGGGCCGTGCTCCTCGCGCTGCCCGTCGGCGCGCTGGCGCTGCTCGTCGCGCGCCTGCCGCGGTCCACCGACGTGGTCTGGGCGCCACCGCCGGCCCAGGTCGCGGGCGGCACGTCCACCCAGGCGTCCACCCTGGCGGGCCGGCTCGCGGAGGCGGCGGTCGACCAGGACCGCTTCACCCGGCGCGTCCAGCCCCGCCTGCGCCGCCTCGCCGAGGCGCGCCTGCGCCAGCGGCACGGCGTGGCCGATCTCGACGACCCCCGGGCCCCGGACCTGCTCGGCCCCGAGCTGCACCGCCTCCTCACCGACCCGGCCGCGCCGCTGCCCGGCCCCGCGAAGCTCGCCGACCTGTTGGAGAACCTGTGACGACGCCGAACACCAGCACCATCGCCTCGGACACCAAGGCGGTCCTCGACGCCGTCGGCACGGTGGTCGTGGGTCGGGAGCGGTCGCTGCGGCTCGCGGTGGCCGCCGTCCTCGCGGGTGGCCACGTGCTGCTGGAGGACGTGCCCGGCCTGGGCAAGACGCTGATGGCCCGCAGCCTCGCCCAGGCCCTCCGGCTGGACTTCAAGCGCCTCCAGTGCACCCCCGACCTGCTGCCCGCGGACGTGACCGGCTCGTTCCTCTACGACCCGGGCACGCGCGAGTTCTCCTTCCGCGAGGGGCCGCTGTTCACCGGCCTGCTGCTCGCCGACGAGATCAACCGCACCCCGCCGAAGACCCAGTCCGCCCTGCTGGAGGCCATGCAGGAGCGCCAGGTCACGGTCGAGGGCCGCACCTTCCGGCTGCCCCGCCCGTTCCACGTGCTGGCCACCGCCAACCCGGTCGAGTACGAGGGCACCTACCCGCTGCCCGAGGCGCAGCTCGACCGCTTCCTGCTGCGCCTGGACATCGGCTACCCGCCGCGCGAGGAGGAGGTCGAGGTGCTGCGCCGCCGCCTGGCCCGCCGGCAGGAGGAGACCGAGGTGGAGCCGGTGCTGGACGCCGAGCGGCTGCTCGCCCTCCAGCGGGGCGTGGAGCGGGTCGCCGTGGACGACGACGTGCTCCGCTACTGCGTGGACCTGGCCGCGGCGACCCGCTCGCACAAGGCCGTCGAGGTCGGGGCGTCGCCGCGCGGCGCGCAGGCGCTGGTGCTGGTGGGCCGGGCGCTCGCGGTGCTCGACGGGCGGGACTTCGTGCTGCCCGAGGACGTCAAGGAGTGCGCGGTGCCGGCGCTGGCCCACCGGCTCACGCTGCGCCCGGAGACGTGGACGTCCGGCACCACCGGCGTCGAGGTCGTCACGGAGCTGCTGGGCCGGGTGCCGGGCCCCGCGAGCACCCGGTCGTGAACCGCGCGCAGCGGCTCAGGGAGGCGCTCACCGGCGGGCGCGGCGCCCGGTGGCACCCGACGGACGCCCTGGTGCGCGGGCTCGTGCTGGGCGTGGGCCTGGTCGTGCTCGGCGGGCTCCTGCACGAGGTCGAGCTGGTGCTGTTCGGCGCCCCGCTGCTGATCTCCACGCTGCTCGCCCTGGTCACGCCGGTCGGCGGCGAGCCGGAGGTCAGGGTCCGCGCCCTGCCGCGCACCGGCGAGGTCGGCACGGCCAGGTCCGCCGTGGAGGTGGACCCCGGCCTCGGCGCGGAGGTGCTGGCGATCCGGCTGCCGGTGGCCGGCGACGGCATCGGCCCGGTGCACCTGCTGCCCGCCTCGGCCCGCGAGATCGGGTTCGCGCTGCGCCGCGACGACTGGGGCGAGGGCGTCGACCTGCGCCCGGACCACCTGGTGGCGGGCCCGGACGCGCTGCTGGTGCACGGCCCGGTCACCGCGCCCGAGCGCGGCCGGATCATCCTGCCGCCGGTCGAGCCGCTGCCCGCCGGCCTGCTGCCCGCCCGCGCCGCCGGCCTCGTCGGCGCGCACCGGGCGCGGCGGCCGGGCGACTCGGTCGAGCTGCGGGACATCCGGGCGTTCCAGCCGGGCGACCGGCTCCGGCGGATCGACTGGCGGGTGTCGGTGCGCACCGGCGCCCTGCACGTCCGCGAGCACCACGCGGAGGCCGACGCGGACGTGGTGCTCGCCGTGGACACCAGGGTGGACCTGGGCGAGGACGTCGGCGACTGGTCGGCGGCGCTGCGCGACACCACGGCCCGGCGCGGCGGCAGCCTCGACCGGACGGTGCGGGCGGCGGCGTCGCTGGCGGCGGGCTACCTGCGCCAGGGCGACCGGGTGAGCCTGGTCGACCTGGCCCGGCCCCGGCTGGGCCTGCGGGCCGGCGTCGGGCAGCGGCAGCTCCTGCGGCTGCGCCACCAGCTCGTGGTGTGCGCGCGGTGGGCGGGCTGGGCGGCGCGGCCGGTGCTGCGGCCCGAGCAGGTGCCGCACGGCGCGCTGGTGGTGGTGCTGTCGACGTTCCTGGACGCCGACGTGGTGGAGCTGGCCGTGCACGCGGCCCGGCGCGGCAACCTCGTGCTGGCGGTGGACGTGCTGCCGGAGCGGTTGCTGGCCGATCGGGAGACGCCGTGGGGGGAGAGCGCGCTGAAGGTGATCCGGTTGGAGCACGACGTGCGGCTGGAGGCGATGCGGCAGCACGGGGTGGCCGTGGTGACGTGGGGCGGGCCGATCGCGGGGGTGCTGAGGCAGGCGCGCACGGCCCGGCGGGTGGCCCGGTGAGCGCGGTGGGCCCGGAGGACCCGGCGGGCACGGGGGGTGCGGGCGCGGGGAACGCAGGCACGGCGGGTGCGGGCGCGGGGAGCGCCGGCCTGGGGAGTGCGGGTGCGGGCGCGGGCGCGGGGAGCGCGGGCGTGGCGGACGGCGTGGCGGGGAACGGCGCCGTGGACCCCGCGCCGCGCTTCGAGCTGCGCGCGGGCCTGCCCGGCTGGGTGCTGCGGGCCGCCATCGCGGTCACCTGCGGCGCGGTGGCGGGGGTGCTCGCCGGCGTCGGCGTCGAGGCCCTGGCGCTGGTGCTCTACCTGGTCCTGGCGGTCACCGCCGCCGCGATCCCGGCGTCCGCCGCGGCGGCGCTGCTGATCGGCTACCCCGCCGCGGCCGTCGTGTTCGCGACCGACGGGGCGCCCTGGCCGGTGGTCCTCGCGCTGGTGGTCCTGCTGCACCTGGTGCACGTGCTGTGCGCCTACGCGGCGGTCGTCCCGCTAAAAGCACGCATTCACCCGGAAGCGCTAGCGGCGCCGGCCAAGCGGTTCGTTTTCGTTCAACTCTCCGTGTTCGCGCTGGCCGGCCTCGTCACCCTGTTGCCTGCCGGCCGAACGGAGGCACCCGTGGAGGTGATCGGCCTAGCAGGCGCGGTGGTCCTGGTGCTGGCGACGGTGCTCCTCCTGCGCCGGGGGAGCTGAGGAAACCGGCCCCCCGGCTCAGCGGTCGCTGAGCAACTGGATCGTTCCTCTCAGTGCGTTCACCGGGACGCGCTGGTCAGCGGAGGGGTGTCCGGCGTCACCCGGCGACAGTGGTCACAACGGGCTGCTCCGATGCGCGTGAACGGGCTGCCCGGTGCGACCATGGGTGTATGGCTGCTGTGAAGTCGCAACCCACACGGATCGTGATTGTCGGCGGTGGGTACGTCGGCATGTACACCGCGCTGGGATTGCAGAAGAAGCTGCGTTCCGGCGAGGCGTCCGTGACGGTGATCGACCCCCAGCCGCACATGACCTACCAGCCGTTCCTCCCCGAGGCGGCGGCCGGCTCGATCGAGCCGCGCCACGTGGTGGTGCCCCTGCGCAAGGTCCTCAAGCGCTGCCACGTCGTCACCGGCCGCGCCACCAAGGTCGAGCACGCCCGCAAGTGCGTGACGGTCGAGCTGGCCGACGGGCACGTCGAGGAGTTCGAGTACGACGTGCTGGTCTCGGCGCTCGGCGCGATCTCGCGGACCCTGCCGATCCCCGGCCTGCCCGAGGTCGGCATCGGCATGAAGACCATCGGCGAGGCCATCTACCTGCGCAACCACGTGCTGTCGCGGTTGGACCAGGCGGCCAGCACCAACGACCCGGAGCTGCGCAGGCGGCTGCTGAGCTTCGTGGTGATCGGCGGCGGCTTCGCGGGCATCGAGACGCTGGCGGAGCTGGAGGACATGGCCCGCTACGCGCTGCGCTACTACGAGGGCCTCAAGCCCGACGACATGCACTGGGTCCTGGTCGAGGCGACCAGCCGGATCATGCCCGAGGTGAGCGCCCGGCTCGGCGTCTGGACCGTCGAGCAGCTCGAGAAGCGCGGCATCAAGTGCTACCTCGACACCCGGGTCAAGTCGATGGAGGGCGGCCACGTCGTCCTGGACGACGGCACCGAGTTCGACTCGGACACGATCATCTGGACCGCGGGCATGAAGGCCAACCCGGTGCTGCGCAACACCGACCTGCCGCTGGACGCGCGCGGCCGGGTGCAGTGCACGGCGGCCATGCAGGTGGTCGGCCTGCCCGGTGTGTGGGCGGCGGGCGACTGCTCGGCCGTGCCGGACCTCTCGCGCACCGAGGAGGACCCGAGCGCGACCTGCGTGCCGAACGCGCAGCACGCCATCCGCCAGTCGAAGCTGCTGGCCAAGAACATCGTGGCGAGCCTGCGGGGCCGCAAGCCCAAGGACTACTACCACAAGTACGTGGGCTCGGTGGCCGGCCTCGGCCTCTACAAGGGCGTCGCGGACGTGTACGGCATGCGCTTCAAGGGCGTGATCGCCTGGTTCATGCACCGCAGCTACCACGTGATGTTCATGCCCACGGTGAACCGCAAGTTCCGCGTTTTCGTGGACTGGACGCAGGCGCTGTTCTCGGGTCGCGAGGTGGTCGCGCTGGGGCAGATCCACGACCCGAAGGCCGAGTTCGACCGGGCCGTGAAGAGCTGAAACGCGAACGGTCCTCGTCACGCTGCGCCGTTCGGCCGCCGCCTGACGGGGACCGTCTGGCTCAGCGCCGCAACTTGAGCACCCGATCAGGCTAATGCGGTCTCATCCGGCTTGACATTGCGTAACGTGAACCGAAGAATACAGCTGATGTATCGCCTGAATGTGTGATGCATCAGTGGGAGAGAGGTGACCGCGATGTCGCTCGAGGAGCTGGCCGCACAGCTTCGCCGCGGTGAGATCGAGGATCGCGCGCTGGCGGAGTTCTCCGCCGAGTACGCCACCGCGGAGAAGCGTTTCTGCAGCAAGAAGGACGACTGAGCATGACCGTCGCCGGGCGGGGGGACGAGAGGGTCCCCCCGCCCGAGTTCGTCGGAGCCGCGGCGCCCGAACCGCCCGCGCCCGCCTCGTCCGAGCACCCGCCGGGTGACCCCGCGCCGTTCGAGCCCGTGCCGTTCGACGGCGTGCCGTTCGACCCTCCGCCGTTCGACGCCGCGCCGTTCGATCCCGCGCCGCTCGCGACCCGCCCCTTCGGCGCCCCCGACCCCGGGCCCGCCACCCCGGCCAAGCCCGTCCCCCTGCTGCTCCAGGGCCAGGACTACCTCTTCCGCTCCCAGCCCAAGTGCCTGGACTTCCAGGAGCAGGTCCACCGCCTCGGCATGGTCGACGAGGGCGACGGCAGCCCCGTGCCCTGCGTGCTGGTGCTCGCCCGCGCCGCCGACATGGAGATGAACGAGCTGTCCGTCGCGCTGGCCGAGCGCGGCATCCGGATGGCCCGCATCGACGCCGACCGCTCGGTCGACCTGCCGCTCACCGTCTACACCGACCAGCCGCTGCTGGAGCTGGACCGCTGGCTGCTGCGCCCGCTCCTGGTGTGGCGCAGGCACTTCGAGCTGGCCTCGATCCCGGTCGAGCCGGGCACGCTCGCCGGCGCCTACGCCGTGGACCAGTGGGGCGCGGTCGCGAACTGGCTGGCCAGCCGGGGCGACTGGGCGCACGTCAACCCCAGCCGCGCCACCGCCCACCTCGACCGGCTCACGCAGCTGGCCGACGCCGCCGCGTTCGGCCTGCGCGTGCCGCGCACCACGGTCACCACCCGCCCCGGTCGCACCCGGCCGGGCGGCGGGCGCTGCATCGTCAAGACCTCGGGCCGCCACCTGCTGGAACCGCGCCCCGGCAAGCAGCACGGCCTGTTCCCGCGACCCCTGGAGACCAGCCGGGCGGGCGACGTGCCGGAGTCCGCGCCGGTGATCGTGCAGGAGTACGTGCCCGCCGAGACCGAGCTGCGCGTGTTCGTGGTGGGGGAAGGCTGCCTGGCCTTCCAGGTCGACAAGCTGGACCCGGCGCAGTTGTGGGTGGATCCTGGGGCGGTCCGGGTGACGCCCGTCGAGGTGCCGACCGGGTTGACCGACCGGCTGCTCGCGCTGGCCAGGCACTGGCGCCTGCAGGTGGCCGCGTTCGACCTGCTCGTCGCAGGCGGGGACCACGTGTTCCTCGAGGTCAACGTCAACTGCGACTGGCGGTGGTTCGAGCACCGCGCCGGGGACCACCGGGTGTCCGCGGCGGTGCACGAGTGGGTGGCGGCGCGGTTCAAGGAGCTCTTGGGTGCGGGCAAAGGTCGCTGAGCACGCGACGCTGTTCTACCAGGACGGCGCCGTGGTCTGGGACGACTACCTGCACCACCGGCGGTTCGCCATCAGCGAGACGGCGGAGCTGCTGTGCCGCAAGTTCGTCGAGTTCACCGACGTGGAGGAGCTGCTCGCCCCGCTGGCCGAGGAGGACCGCGCGGCGCTGCGCAAGGTCGTCGACGAGCTGGTCGAGGCGGGCGTGCTGGTGGTGGAGGGCTCGCCGCGGCACGAGCAGGAGCGCCGGCTGCTGGAGGGCTGGGGCGCCTGGGGCCAGGCGGCCAGGCACTTCCACTTCGCCAGCCGCACCCTCGGCGACGCGCCGTTCCTGGACGCCGACGAGCACGACGCCGCGCTGGACGCCAAGCTCGCGGTGCGCCCGCCGCCCGCGCCGTTCCGCAGCCTCGGCGGCACCGCCGTGCTCCTGCCGCCCCCTTCGGACGACCCGTCGTGGGGCAGGCGGCCCCTGCGCGACGTGCTGCTGGCCCGCCGCACCACCCGCGAGTTCGGCGACGCCCCGATGTCGGTGACCCGGGTCGCCGAGCTGCTGGCCGTGCTGGCCGGCCCGTCGCCCGCGCGCTCCCGGATCGGGCGCTCCGGCACGGTCTACAAGACCAGCCCGTCCGGCGGCGGCAGGCACCCGGTGGAGCTGTACGCGCACGCGCGCGGCGTCGACGGCCTGTCCCACGGCTGGTACCACTACAACGGCCTCACCCACGCCCTGGAGCCCCTCGGGGTGGCGTGGGGGCCGGACGAGATGGCCGAGGCGGCCGGTGACCAGGAGTGGGTCGGCCGCGCCCCGCTGGTCCTCGCGTACACCGGCGTGCTCGAGCGGACGAGTTGGCGCTACGACACGGCCCGCGCGTACCGCGTTGTGCAAATGGATGTGGGCCACCTGTCGCAAACCGCATATCTGGTTGCTACGGCTCTGGGTTTTGGTATCGGCTTCACCGCAGCATTGCGGGATGAGCTCGTCGAACAAGCACTTCGGTGTGACGCTTATCACGAAGTCGTACTCGGGATGAGCGCGTTGGGTCCATTACCTGAATGAGCGCAATAGCGGATCGCATTGAGCCGTGCGGGGGACTTCTATCGAACCTGCCCCACGAACGCTCGGTAACGGCTTAAGCTCCCCGCTGCCCCCGTAGCCCAATCGGAAGAGGCAGGCTCCTTAAAAGAGTCACAGTACGGGTTCGAATCCCGTCGGGGGCACGTCCTGCGCCGTTCGTGGTTTCACCCTCCTGCCGGGTGATCAAGGGCCTGGCGCGCGTGCGTGGGGGGACCCCGCCCCGGAGTCCCCCGCCCACGTCAGGACCGCCGGCCCACCCACCCGGTGACCACCTCGTCGAGCACGGCCAGCGGCAGCGGGCCGCCGCCCAGCAGCAGGTCGTGGAAGTCCCGGACGTCGAACCGGTCGCCCAGCGCCCGCTCGGCCGCCGACCGCAGCCGCTGGATCTCCAGCCGGCCCACCATGTACGCCAGCGCCTGGCCGGGCGCGGCGATGTACCGGTCGACCTCGCTCTCGATCTCCACGGGGGCCAGCGGCGTGTGCTCGACCAGGTAGTCGACCGCCCGCTGCCGGCTCCAGCCGTGCGCGTGCATCCCGGTGTCCACCACCAGCCGCCCGGCGCGCATCGAGTCCAGCGCCAGCATGCCCAGCCGCGCCACGTCCGAGGAGTACAGGCCCATCTCCTCGGCCAGCCGCTCGGTGTAGAGGCCCCAGCCCTCCGAGTAGGCGGTGACCTGGGCGTACCGGCGCAGGGCCGGCAGCTCGGTCAGGCCCTGGGCCAGGCTGAACTGGAAGTGGTGCCCCGGCACCGCCTCGTGGAACGCGGTGGCCTCGGACTGGTAGCGGAACCGCTCCCGGACCCGGTGGGTGTTGGCGAAGTACGTGCCGGGGCGCAGGCCGTCCAGCGACGGCGGCGCGTAGAACGCCATGGGCTGGCCGGGCGCGTCGGCCTCGGGCACCGGCTCGACCCGGCAGCGCCGCTCCGGCAGCCTGCCGAACCAGCGCGGCGCGGCCTCCTCGGCGCGGGCCACGGCCTCGCGGGCGGCGGTGAGCAGCTCGTCCGCCGAGTCCCAGCGCAGCGCCGGGTCGGTGCGCATCCGGTGGAACACCTCGGCCACGTCGGACGTGCCGAACACCCGCCGCCCCACCTCGGCGTACTCGTCGGCCAGCCCGGCGATCAGGTCCAGGCCGGTCCGGTGCAGCTCCTCGGGGGTGCGGGAGGTGGTGGTGTGGAAGCGGGCCAGCGCGGCGTAGACCTCCTCGCCGCCCGGCAGCGCGCCCACTCCGACCCGGTCGTCGGGCCGGCCCTCGATGCCCGCGACGACGTCCCGGTAGCGGGCGAACGCGGGCCGCACGACCTCGGCCAGCAGCCGGTCGCGCTCGGCGGTGAACGCCTCGCCGCCGGACGGCCTGGCCAGCGGGTCCTCGTCGGCGGCCAGGTAGCGGTCCAGGTGCGCCACGGCGTTGGCGACCAGGCGCCGGACCGGCGTGCGGCCCGCGCCGACGCCGTCCAGGTGCCGCTCGGCGACCGTGCGCAGGAACGCGGGGACGGCGGCGAGCCGGTCCAGGTAGGCCTGCTCGCCCCCGGGGCCGTTCGGGACGGTCATCGGCAGGACGGCCATGACCTCCCCGACCGCCCCCATGAACGTGTCGGTGATCGTGTACTCGACGCCGCGCGTGTCGATCCAGTCGATCAGCGCCTCGGCCTGCTGCGCGATCACGGCCCGGGTCACCGGGTCGTCGTCGTCGGGCAGCGCGCGGGCCCGCTCCGCGATCCCCGCGGCCTCCGCGCGCAGCGATCGCTCGACCTCGGGCCGGTGGTCGGGGAGCAGGTGGTCGTAACCGGGCACGCCGAGGACGGACGCGCCGACCGGTGAGTGCCGGAGAACCACGTCGAGCAGTTCGTCGGCCAACTCCGCCGTCGTACCCATGGACACCCTCCGCGTTCGTCGTTGAACCAGATGGTACTTAGCCTGAGAAACGATTTACACGGCGTCCAAATAGGTGAGCACCGCGCGCACCCGCCGGTTGTCGTCCCCCGACAACGGCAGGTCCAACTTGCCGAAGATGTTCGCGATGTGTTTGCCCACCGCTTTCTCGGTCACGAACAGCCGGGTGGCGATCGCGCCGTTCGAACGGCCCTCCGCCATCAGCGCGAGCACTTCCCGCTCGCGCGGCGTCAACGTGGCCAGCGGCCGGTCCCGCTCGCCGCGCACGAGCAGCTGGGTGATGACCTCCGGGTCCATCGCGGTGCCGCCCGCGGCCACCCGCCGGACCGCGTCCACGAACCGCCGCACGTCCGACACGCGGTCCTTGAGCAGGTAGCCCACGCCGCCCGCGCGGTCGGACAGCAGCTCCCGCGCGTACAGCTGCTCGACGTACTGCGACAGCACCAGCACCGGCAGGCCGGGCACCCGCGCGCGGGCCTCGATCGCGGCCCGCAGCCCCTCGTCGGTGAACGTCGGCGGCAGCCGCACGTCGACCACGGCCACGTCCGGCCGGTGGTCGAGCAGGGCCCGCAGCAGGTCGGGGCCGGAGTCGACCGCCTCGACGACGTCGAAGTCGTACGCCCGCAGGAGTCGGATCAGGCCGTCCCGGAGGAGGACGAGGTCTTCACCGAGGACAACGCGCACGGCAGCTCCATGGTCACGACGGTCGGCCCGCCCACCGGGCTCGCGACGCCGAGCGTGCCGTCGAAGGCGGCCAGCCTGCGCTCGATCCCGCGCAGGCCGCCACCGTCGACTGGCTCCGCCCCGCCCCGCCCATCGTCCCCGATCATGAGGGCGAGCGCGCCCCCCTCGTGCCGCACCCGCACCCACGCGCCGGTCGCGCCGCTGTGCTTGGCCGCGTTGGCCAGCGCCTCGGCCACCGCGAAGTAGGCGGCCGACTCCACCGGCGCCTCCGGCCGCCCGTCCAGCTCCAGGTCGACCGCCACCGGCAGCGGGTTGGCCAGCGCCAGCGCCCGCAGCGCGCCCTCCAGGCCCCGGTCGGCCAGCACCGGCGGGTGGATGCCGCGCACCAGGCCGCGCAGCTCGGCCAGCGCCAGCGACGACGACTCGCGCGCCTCCGCCAGCAGCGCCCTCGCGGCCTCCGGGTCCCGCGACATCAGCTCCTCGGCCAGGCCCAGGCTCATGCCCAGCGAGACCAGCCGCGCCTGCGCGCCGTCGTGCAGGTCGCGCTCGATCCGCCGCAGCTCGGCGGCCTGCGCGTCCACCGCGTCGGCCCGCGTGCCCGCCAGCACCCGGACCCGGTCGGTCAGCGCGGCGCGGGCGCTCGGCGCGAGCAGCCGGCGGACCGCGACGGCGTGCAGGCGCTCGGCCCGGGGCGTGGCCCACCAGGCCAGCGCCAGGAAGCCCAGGCCCAGCGCGGGCGCGAGCACGAAGTTCAGCGGCGTGTCGATGTCGACGAACGCGTACCGGACCTCCCGCGCGTGGTCCAGCCACGCCAGCGGGACGACGAACCCGAACGCGCCGAACAGCCACAGCGCGGTCGGCAGCACGCCGCAGGCGAGCCCGACCACCGCGTTGACCGGCAGGAACGCCAGGTCCCGCCACGTCGCCGGGTCGGTGGCGACGGTGCGCACGCGGGTCATCGGGCCCCGGTTGGCGGGCCGCCGGTACGGCGAGGGCACCTCGGCGCCCAGCACGCGCCCGGCCCAGCGGCGGTGGGCGTCGGCGTAGCGGCGGACCAGCGCGGTCAGCAGCAGCAGGAGCGGCACGCCGACGGTCACCAGGACCAGCGGGTAGGAGACCAGCAGCGGCGGGATCAGCGGCAGCCCCGCCAGGGCCGGCGGGACGCGGGCGAGCCCCAGGGACGCCCGCACCAGCCGCGCGCGGATCCGGCGCACCAGTTCGTGGTCCGTCATGGACCGCGATTCTCCCGGCCGGCCCCGCCTGCGTCGGTAGGTCTAACCCCCCGATCGCGGGGTCAGTCGTTCATCGCGGCCGGCATCCGCCGCAGCTGCTCCAGCAGGCCCGGGTCCTGGAGCTGCATCCACTGGATCACCTCGGTGTAGGTGGCGCACACCGTCTCCGGCCGCGCGCACACCTCCCGCATGAACTCCTCCACGGCCCGGCTGAACGCGCCGCCGGCCCACTCGTTGAAGTGGTTGCCCACCACCACCGGCGCGCGGTTGCCGTTGAACGCCGCCTGGTAGACCGAGCGGTAGGTGTCCAGCACGACCTGCTTGAAGTCGTCGGCCCGCGCCGGCTCCTCCTCGGCGCCGTTGAGCGCGTACCAGAGGTTGTAGTCCATCATCACGACCTGCCGGCCCAGGGCGGGCACGCGCACCTCCGGCATGGGGAACTCCCACAGCCCGTCCCGCACCGACGGCCACACCACGCCCAGGCTCACGTGGCTGGTGTCGTAGACCAGGCCGTGGCCCTTCATCGCCGGGAACGCCTGGCCCCAGTCGCCCTCCAGGCACGGCGTGCGGCCGCCGCGCACGGTGGCCGGGTCGAGCTGGAAGCCCTTCTCCCGCGCCCGCTCGACGACGGCGAAGAACTGGTCCAGCTCCCGGTCCCACTGCTCGGTGGTCCACCGGCCCACGCTGGGCTCGTCGCCCTGGCAGTAGTGGCCGTTGTAGTGGGTGCCGAGCTCGTGGCCCGCGGCGAGGGCGTCGTTGAGGTAGTCGATCCGCAGCTCCACGTCCGCGCGGCTGCCGCCGAACCCGATCGAGGAGTACCCGGGCAGGTGACCCGGCCCGGTGTAGCTCGCCCCGTCCTGGTCGGCGATCAGGTACACGCCCGACAGCAGGCCGGTGACGTGCGCGTTCACCTCCCGGCTCAGCGGCATGATCCGGTCCCAGTGCGGCTTGGACGCGGCGCCGTCGAAGGAGAAGAGCACGAACTGGGGCGGCTTCTCGCCGGGCTGCACGCGGCGCATCCACGCGGGCGGGTTCGCGGGCATCGGCACGGTCGGCGGCGGTGCGGCGGCGGCGCTGCTGCCGGTGGTCGCGCGGGGCGCCATCGGCAGGGGGGAGGCCAGGTCGCCCACGTCGTCGGTGGGCCCGGGATCCCGGGCGCCCATCACGGCCAGGACCGCCAGGGTGAGCGCCAGCGCGACGCCCGTGCTCGCCAAGCCCCATCGCCTCACACCCACCAGGACGACCGGGCGTAGCCGGAGGTTGCCTTTACGTCACCGGTGTGGCGGTGACCACCTGGTTCTCCTCGTAGCCGGTGTCGCCGCCGACCCACCGGCCGCCGCAGGTCACCAGCACCAGGCGGTGGCCGCCGCGCGGGCCGAACAGCTCGACCGCGCGGTTCGGCAGGTCGTCCTTGCGGACCGCCTCGACCGCGCCGACCCGGTACTCGAACGCCTTGCCCGCGGTGTCGACCACGGTGACGGCCTGGCCGACCGACGCCCGCCACAGCTCGTCGAACGGGCCGGTGGCGCCGCGCCAGTTCACGTGCCCGGCCAGCACGGTGGCGCCCTCGGCCGCGCCCAGCTCGACGCCCCACCAGGTCGCCTCGCCGACGCCCTCGGGCACCGGCAGCACGCCGTCGGCGGAGACCTCGGCGCGGACCAGGGTGGCCAGGCCGCCCCGCGGCAGCTTGACCGTGCCGGGTCGCTGCCCGGCCGGCGCGGGTGGCGGGGTGGTCGCGGTGGTGGTCGTGGCGGGTGGTGACGGGGGCGGCGGCGACGCGGGCGCGTTCGCCCCGGCGGGCATCCCGGCCGGGAGCCGGCCGTCCCGCGCGCTGTCGCCCAGCGGGTGCGGCACGCCCGCCTCGGCCGGTTCGGCGAGGCCCGCCAGCACGACGGGCTCGCCGCGGGTCGCGACGAGCGCGGCGGAGGCGAGCAGGGCCGCCACCGCCGCGCCGGTCAGGAGTGCGTCAGCCAGCGGACCTCTCACGAGCGCGCGGTCGCCCTCCGCCGGACCAGCAGGCCCACCAGGGCCGCGCCGAGCAGCGCCACGCCGCCGAAGCCGACGAGCGCGCCCGTCCGGGGCTCGGACGTGTACGACGCCTTGGCCACCAGCTCGCCGGAGCCCGCCGGGATGGTGATGGGCACGATCGGCTTGTTCGGCTTGTTGGTCAGCGCGAGCGCCAGGGTCTGCCCCGGTTCGACCTTCCCGCACGCCCTGGGCGGCGCGTTCGGGTCGAAGTGCTCCTCGTAGCCCTTGGCCGGCGCCACCTCGACGACGCAGATCTCCTGCGGCGTGCGCAGGTCGGGCACGGTGGCCAGGCCGTCGGCGCCGGTCTGGAGCACGATCGGCTGCCCCTCGGGGCCGGTGAGGTCGGTGTCGTCCTGCCGCTTGGCGGGCGTCTTGCCGTCCGCCGCGGTGACCTTGAGCGCGGTGCCCGCGACGGCCTTGCCGGTCTCCTCGTCGGTCTTGGCCACCTGGACCGCGCCCGGCGGGGTCTTGGCGGTGGCGGACGCGGTGGCGGTCAGCTCCTGCTCGCCGCCCGTGGCGACGACGCGCTGCATGTCGTTGCGCCCCTCGGGCACGCGCACCTTCGGCTGCGCGGCCGGGCTCGCCAGCTTCACCGTGACGGTCGGGTTCGGGCCGGTCGGCACGACCTCGACGCCGAGCGCGCTGCCGTCGGTCGGCGTGCTCAGCTTCCCGTTGGCGGAGCCGTCCTTCAGCGTCGCGTCGGTCAGCTCCAGGGTCACCGGGAGGCCGGTGACCTGGCCGCCGCCGGTCTTGTTGACGTCCACGAGCCAGGTGCCGGCGGTGCCGATGAACTGCTCCTTGTCCGGCGCGGTCACCTTGGTCGTCCACGGGCCGCGGTTGGCCTCGGCGTCGGCGCGGAGCCGGTCGACCGCCTCGCGCGCGGCCGGGAACTTCCGGGCCAGCTCGTCGGCGTGGAACGCCTCGTCGTAGGCGACCGCGGTGAAGCCGACGTCCTTGCTCAGGTGCACGCCGTTCGCGGGGTCCGGGTAGGAGGTCCACGCGTGCAGCAGGTGCGCCAGCGCGGCGGCCTCGTCGTTCGACGTGGTGTTGCCGTAGCGCAGCAGGAGGTAGGAGATGTTCGCCGCGACCTCGGCGGACAGCGGCACGCCGCCCTTGGACCGCAGCACGTCGCCGTCGACGTACTTCTGGTCGCTGCGCGGCGCGTACAGCGAGTACTGCACGCACCACACGCGTTGGCCGTCCCAGTCGTAGGCCCCGAGCCAGTCGGTGTTGTCCGGGTCGGCGGGGTCCTTGCCCACGTAGCCCTGGGCGGCGGTCGCGTGCCCGATGGTCCGGGACGCCTGGACGGGCTGGGCGTCCGCCACGACGGGAACGGCGAACGCGGCCAGGCCGGCGGTCAGCGCCACGCCGGCGAGTCGTCTCAACATAGTCGTCTGCAACCCCTCTTGGTGGCGCGTCCGCATGATCTGCACGAGCTGCCGGGAGCAGCCTTTCGGGTGTTGGATCACCTCGGCAAGCCCCCAGCGGGGTGGAGCGGCGGCTACCCTCCGCAGGCGGGCCGTGGATCCTGGATCGACGGCCCGGGTAAAGTCGCTTTTACCCGACGGGAACGAATCGACTCGTGTGGTCGTTGGACCCCGTGACGGCGTAGGAACGCCACAGGAGGACGAGGTGCGTACCAGCAGCAACCCCGCGTTCCGCAACCTGCCGACAGGCGGCGGTTACGGCAATTACGCAGGCTTCGGGCAGCCGCACGAGGCACAGCAGTACGGCGGCTACCAGGGCGCGCCGCCCACCACGGGTGAGCGCCCCATCACCATCGACGACGTGGTCACCAAGACCGCGATGACGCTCGGCCTGACCCTGGTCACCGGCTTCATCTCGGCGTTCCTGGTCCTGTCCGGCTCCGTCGCGCCGATGACGCTGGTGCTGCCGGGCCTGATCGTCGGCCTGGTCGTGTCGTTGGTCATCATCTTCAAGCGCACCCCGAGCGCGCCGCTGGTGCTGACCTACGCGGCGGCCGAGGGCTTGTTCCTCGGCGGCATCACGGGTGTCTTCGAGGCGATCTTCCCCGGTATCGCCTGGCAGGCGATCCTGGGCACGTTCGGCGTCTTCGCCGCGATGCTCGTGGTCTACAAGACCGGTGCGATCCGCGTCACCCCGCGCCTGACCAAGTGGATCATCGGCGCGACCGTCGGCGTGGTCGTGCTCATGCTCGGCAACCTGCTGATGAGCCTGTTCGGCGTGAACCTGGGCCTGCGCGACGGCAGCCCCCTGGCGATCGTGTTCAGCCTCGTCGTGATCGGCATCGCCGCGTTCAGCTTCCTGCTGGACTTCGAGGCCGCCAACGAGATGATCCGCTCCGGCGTCCCGGCCAAGTGGGCCTGGTGGGCCGCCTTCGGCCTGATGACCACGCTGGTCTGGCTCTACCTGGAGATCCTCCGCCTGCTCTCCTACTTCCAGAGCGGCGACTGACCCACCGCACCACGAGGGGCGCCCAGGCCACCGGCCAGGGCGCCCCTCGCCTTGTTCCCAGCGTGTCATGCACCCAGACCTCGCGTGTCATGCACCCAGCCCCGGCGAGTCGTACGCCCAGACCTCGTGAGTCGTACGTCCAGACCCCGCGAGTCGTACGTTCGGACCGCGCGAGTCGTACGTCCAGACCTCGCGAGCCGTACGTCCAGACCGCGCGAGTCGTACGCCCGGGACCCCCGAGTTCACCGCCCAGGGGTCCCGGCACCCCGCTCAGCTCAGCCGCTCGATCACCATCGCCATGCCCTGGCCGCCGCCCACGCACATGGTCTCCAGCCCGAACTGCTTGTCGTGGAACTGGAGCGAGTTGATCAGCGTCGTGGTGATCCGGGCCCCGGTCATGCCGAACGGGTGCCCGACCGCGATCGCCCCGCCGTTGACGTTGAGCTTGTCGAGGTCGATGCCCAGGTCGCGGTAGGACGGGATGACCTGCGCGGCGAACGCCTCGTTGATCTCGACCAGGTCGATGTCCCCGATCGACATCCCGGCCAGCGCCAGCGCCCGCCGGGACGCCTCCACCGGCCCGAGCCCCATGATCTCGGGGGACAGGCCCGACACGCCGGTGGACACCACGCGCGCCAGCGGCGTGATCCCCAGCTCCTTCGCCTTGGTGTCGCTCATGATCACCAGCGCCGCCGCGCCGTCGTTCAGCGGGCAGCAGTTGCCGGCGGTCACCCGGCCGTCCGGGCGGAACACCGGCTTGAGCCCGGCCACGCCCTCCAGCGTCACGCCCGCGCGCGGCCCGTCGTCGGCCGACACCACGGTGCCGTCCGGCAGCGTGACCGGGGTGATCTCGCGGGCCCAGAAGCCGTCGGCGATGGCCTTCTCGGCGAGGTTCTGCGACCGCACGCCGAACTCGTCCATCTCCTCCCGCGTCACGCCCTTGACCAGCGCCAGGTTCTCCGCCGTCTGCCCCATGGCGACGTAGATGTCGGGCAGCGCGCCCGACGAGCGCGGGTCCACCCACTCCGCCGCGCCGGACGCGGCCACGGCGGCCGTGCGCGCCTCGGCGTCGGCGAACAGCGGGTTGTGGGTGTCCGGCCACGAGTCGGAGGAGCCGCGCGCGAAGCTGGACACCGTCTCCACGCCCGCGCTGATGAACACGTCGCCCTCGCCCGCCTTGATGGCGTGCAGCGCCATCCGCGTCGTCTGGAGGCTGGACGCGCAGTACCTGGTGACCGTCGTGCCCGGCAGCTCGTCGTGCCCGGCCAGCACGGCCACCACGCGCGCCATGTTGAAGCCCTGCTCACCGCCCGGCAGGCCGCAGCCGAGCATGAGGTCGTCGATGTCGCGGGGGTCGAGCTGCGGCACCTTCGCCAGCGCGGCCCCCAGCACCTGCACGGTGAGGTCGTCGGCGCGCACGTCCTTGAGCGATCCCTTGCCCGCGCGCCCGATGGGGGACCGGGCGGCGGAGACGATCACGGCTTCCGGCATTACGGAACTCCTTTGTTTCGCCGCAACGTGTGACGTGCAGCCTAGTTAACGCTTGTTCAGCGCGGCCACCACTCGTGACGGAGAACGCCGCCCGGCGGGTACGGCGGGCCGCCCCTCGTTCACGCCCGCGCCTGCCGGCGCCGCCATATACGCTCAGCAGGTCATCCCAAGAAGTGGAAGGGCCGTCGTGGAGTACGTCGAGAGCGTCGTCGACCTGGTCGGCAACACCCCACTGGTGAAGTTGAACTCCGTCACCGAAGGGCTCCAGCCGCTCGTGCTGGCGAAGGTGGAGTACCTCAACCCCGGCGGCAGCGTGAAGGACCGCATCGCGCTGCGCATGGTCGAGGCGGCCGAGCGCAGCGGCGAGCTCAAGCCCGGCGGCACGATCGTCGAGCCCACCTCCGGCAACACCGGCGTCGGCCTGGCGCTCGTGGCCCAGCGCAAGGGCTACAAGTGCGTCTTCGTGTGCCCGGACAAGGTCTCGGTGGACAAGCGCAACGTCCTCAAGGCCTACGGCGCCGAGGTCGTGGTGTGCCCGACCGCCGTGCCGCCCGAGCACCCCGACTCCTACTACAACGTCTCCGACCGGCTCGTCGCCGAGATCCCCGGCGCGTGGAAGCCCAACCAGTACGCCAACCCGGAGAACCCGGCCAGCCACTACCACGGCACCGGTCCCGAGCTGTGGCGGCAGACCGGCGGCCGGATCACGCACTTCGTCGCGGGCGTCGGCACCGGCGGCACGATCTCCGGCACCGGCCGGTACCTCAAGGAGGTCTCGGAGGGGCGCGTGAAGATCATCGGCGCGGACCCCGAGGGCTCGGTCTACTCCGGCGGCACCGGCCGGCCGTACCTGGTGGAGGGCGTGGGCGAGGACTTCTGGCCCGAGGCCTACGACCGGGACGTCTGCGACGAGATCATCGCGGTGTCCGACGGCGAGTCGTTCGAGCTGACCCGGCGGCTGGCCCGCGAGGAGGGCCTGCTGGTCGGCGGGTCGTGCGGGATGGCCGTCGCGGCGGCGCTGCGCGTGGCGGAGAAGGCCGGCCCGGACGACGTGGTCGTGGTGCTGCTGCCCGACGGCGGGCGCGGCTACCTGTCCAGCGTGTTCAACGACAAGTGGATGGCGCAGTACGGCTTCCTGTCGCCGGACGCCGCCGGCGCGACCGTCGGGGACGTGCTGCGGCGCAAGGACGGCACCATGCCCGACCTGGTGCACGGCCACCCCAACGAGACCGTCGCCGAGGCCGTGGCGATCATGCGCGAGTACGGCGTGTCCCAGATGCCCGTGGTCAACGCCGAGCCGCCGGTGATGGCCGCCGAGGTCGCGGGCGCGGTCAACGAGCGGGACCTGCTCGACGCGCTGTTCACCGGCAAGGCGCAGCTCACCGACCGGCTCGACAGGCACATGTCGACCAAGCTGCCGACCATCGGCGCGGGCGAGTCGATCGGCTCGGTCATGCAGGCGCTGTCCTCGGCGGACGGCGCGCTGGTGCTGGAGGACGGCAAGCCCGCCGGCGTGGTGACGCGGCAGGACGTGCTGGGCTTCCTCGCAGGTCGTTAACCGGGCACGTTGACCGGTTGCCGGTGGCCGGCGCGGGGCGATCCGCTAGCGTGGGCCACCGACTCGATACGCGTACGGCCCGTGCCAAGGGGGTTGGAAACTCCGATGAACGCTCCACAGCCGCCAGGAAACCAGCAGTTCGGCGGTCAAAACCAGGAGCAGGGACAGGGTGCCCAACCCCCCGGCGCCGACGCGACCCAGGTCGTGCCGAGCGGCGGTCAGCCCCCTGCGTTCCCCCCTTCCGAGGCGACCCAGGTCGTCCCGTCGTCCGGCGCGCAGCCCGCGGCCAACCCCGACGCCACGCAGGTCGTGACGCCGGGCGCCACCGCGCAGCCGCCGTCGTACGGCCAGCCCCCGGCGTACGGGCAGCCGCCGTCGGCGTCCGGCGGCTTCCCGGCGCAGCAGCCGCCGTCGGCCTCCGGCGGGTTCCCGGCGCAGCAGCCGCCCCCGTACGGGCAGCAGCCGCAGTACGGGCAGCAGCAGTACGGCCAGCAGCCGCAGCCCTACGGCCAGCCCCCGGCGTACGGGCAGCAGCCCGGCTACGGCCAGCAGCAGTCCAACCCGTACGGCCAGCAGCCCGGGTACGCCCAGCAGCCCGGCTACGGCCAGCCCCCGGCGTACGGCCAGCCCGCCGGCTACCCGGCGCCCGCGGGTGGTTACGCGGAGTGGGGCAGCCGCGCGGTCGGCGCGCTGATCGACTACGTCGCGCCCGCCCTCGCGGTCGGCGTCCTCGCCGGCATCGGCGCGGCCACCGGCGACCCGACGCTGGCGTTCATCCTCTCGACCGTCGGCTACGTGGCCTACCTCGGGTTCATGATCTACAACTCGTGGTACCTGGCCGGCACCACCGGCCAGTCGATGGGCAAGAAGGTCGCCAAGGTCAAGCTGGTCAAGGAGGAGACGGGGCAGCCGATCGGCTTCGGCAACGCCTTCGTCCGCCACCTGTGCCACTTCGTGGACTCGCTGCCGTGCTACGCGGGCTGGTTCGCGCCCCTGTGGGAGGCGAAGAAGCAGACGTGGGCCGACAAGATCCTCGGCACCGTCGTGGTGAACGCGCCGGCCACCGCCGCGCCGGGCGGGTACCCGGGCGCGGGCGGCTACGGCCAGCAGCAGCAGCCCTACGGCCAGCAGCCCGGTTACGGCCAGCCGCAGCAGCAGAACCCTTACGGTCAGCAGCCGCCGCAGCAGTGGTGACCGGGTCGTCCACCCCCGCTTCATCCCAACCGCCCATCGGTCTCAACCGATGGGCGGTTGTTTTCTCCACGGCCGTAACCTAGGTCCATGACGGACAGCGGCCACCACGGCTTCGCGACCAGGGCCATCCACGCCGGGCAGGACCCCGACCCGACGACGGGCTCGGTCATCGTGCCGATCCACGCCACCTCGACCTACGCGCAGGACGGCGTGGGCGGGCTGCGCGGCGGCTTCGAGTACTCCCGCACCGGCAACCCCACCCGGACCGCGCTGGAGCAGTGCCTGGCGGCGCTCGAAGGCGGGCGGCACGGGCGCGCGTTCGCCTCCGGCATGGGCGCCACCGACACGGCCCTGCGGGCGATGTGCCGGCCCGGCGACCACGTCGTCATCCCGAACGACGCGTACGGCGGCACGTTCCGGCTGATCGACAAGGTGCTGTCGCACTGGGGCGTCGAGCACACGCCGGCGGCGGTGTCGGACCCGGACGCGGTGCGCGCGGCGATCCGGCCGAACACCAAGGTGGTGTGGATCGAGACGCCGACCAACCCGCTGCTGAACATCGCCGACATCGCGGTGCTGGCGGAGGTGGCGCACACGGCGGGCGCGAAGCTGGTCGTGGACAACACGTTCGCCTCGCCGTACCTCCAGAACCCGCTGGAGCTGGGCGCGGACGTGGTGCTGCACTCGACCACCAAGTACGTGGGCGGGCACTCCGACGTGGTCGGCGGCGCGCTGATCACCTCGGACACCGAGCTGGACGCGGCGTTCGGGTTCCTCCAGAACGGCGCGGGCGCGGTGCCGGGGCCGTTCGACGCGTGGCTGACGCTGCGCGGCCTCAAGACCCTCGAGGTCCGCATGGAGAAGCACTCGGACAACGCCGAGAAGGTCGCCGAGGCCCTGCTGCGGCACCCGAAGGTGACCCGGGTCCTCTACCCGGGCCTGCCGGACCACCCGGGCCACGAGGTCGCGGCCAAGCAGATGCGCCGCTTCGGCGGCATGATCTCCTTCACCGTCGAGGGCGGCGAGCAGGCGGCCCTGGACGTGTGCTCCCGCACCCGCCTGTTCACCCTGGCCGAGTCGCTGGGCGGCGTGGAGTCCCTGATCGAGCACCCGGGCCGGATGACGCACGCCAGCACGGCCGGCTCCCTGCTCCAGGTCCCGTCCGACCTGATCCGCCTCTCCGTGGGCATCGAGTCCCCCGAGGACCTGGTGGCCGACCTGCACGAGGCCCTGTCCTGACCCTCCGCGTGTCCTCCACCCGGACACCGCGAGTCGTACGCTCAGACACCGTGAGTCGTACGTTCCGGCCGGGCGAGTCGTACGTTCACGACCCGCGAGTCATGCGTTCCGGCCGGGCGTGTCATGCGTTCAGGACCCCCGAGTTCCACGTCCAGGACTCCTGGGCGAGGCAGCCGCGGGTGCGTGAACGGTCGACTCGCGGTGTCCGAGTGGAGGACGCGCGATGCCCGAGTGGAGGACACGCGCGGGGTCAGCGGGCGTAGCGGGCGGCGGCGCGTTCCTTCGCCTTGGCGGCCTCCACCTCGCGGTCGCGCGGCGCGGCCTTGGTGACCAGCGAGTCCAGGAGGGTGCGGGTCGCCTCGGCGATCGCCTCGACCGCCGCGTCGAACGCCTCCTGGTTCACCGCCGACGGGTTGGTCGAGCCGCTGACCTTGCGCACGTACTGCACGGCCGCCGCGCGCACCTCGTCGTCGGTGGCGGGCGGTTCGAAGTTGTGGAGCACCCTGATGTTGCGACACATGGGTCCACTATCGCGGAAGAACCCCGCGCCGGACACGGTGTCGCGAAGACCGCCCCGGTCAGGGTTTGACGTCGTACCGCGCGTTCTCCACCTGCGGCGGCACGGCGGGCAGGTCCTGCCCGTCCACGCAACCGCCCTCGAACTCCACCACGCCCCCGCGCTCCACGAACCGGCCGGTCTCCGCGCAGCCGGCGTGGGTCACGGTGAAGAAAGCCGCGCCCGTCAGCGCCGCGGCCGTGGCCACCGCTCCGACGAGCGGGAGCACCGCGGTGACCCGTACCGCGAGCGCCATGCCACCCTCCAGGTCAATGCCGTGTGAGATACCCCCGCACCGAGAGTACCGGTCCCGGCACACCGGTCAGGGCATCGTCAGCTCGCCGACAGGAAAGGGCCGGCCCGGGGGTGCCCGGACCGGCCCGTTGCCGGATCAACGTCGGAGGTCGCCGCGACGGTTCCCGACGCCGCGACGTTCGCCGCGCCGCCCGCCGCACCACCTGCCGCGCCGCCCGCCGCCGCAGGACGTCGCCGCAGGTCACGGCCGCAGGTCGCCCCTACAGGTTGCCGCGGCGCTCCTGCTCCCGCTCGATCGCCTCGAACAGGGCCTTGAAGTTGCCCTTGCCGAAGCCCAGCGACCCGTGCCGCTCGATCAGCTCGTAGAACACGGTCGGCCGGTCGCCGATCGGCTTGGTGAAGATCTGGAGCAGGTAGCCGTCCTCGTCCCGGTCGACCAGGATGCGGTGCTCCTTGAGCACCTCGATCGGCACGCGCACCTCGCCGATGCGCGCCCGCAGCTCCGGGTCGTCGTAGTACGAGTCGGGCGTCTCCAGGAACTCGACGCCGGCCGCGCGCATCGCCTTCAGCGTGGCCACGATGTCGTTGGTCGCGAGCGCGATGTGCTGCACGCCCGCGCCCTCGTAGAACTCCAGGTACTCGTCGATCTGCGACTTCTTCTTCGCGAGCGCCGGCTCGTTGAGCGGGAACTTCACCCGGTGGTTGCCGTTGGAGACGACCTTGCTCATCAGGGCCGAGTAGTCGGTGGCGATGTCGTCGCCGATGAACTCCGCCATGTTCACGAAGCCCATGACGCGGTTGTACCACTCGACCCAGTAGTCCATCTTGCCGAGTTCGACGTTGCCCACGCAGTGGTCGACCGCCTGGAACAACCGCTTCGGCGCGCCCTCGGGTCGGACGACCGTGCTCTCCTTGGCCACGTAACCGGGCAGGTAGGGGCCGGTGTAGCGGGACCGGTCGACCAGGGTGTGGCGGGTCTCGCCGTAGGTCGCGATGGCGGCGAGCCGGACGGTGCCGTGCTCGTCGCTCACGTCGTGCGGCTCCTCCAGGACGGTGGCGCCCTGGGACCGCGCGTGCTCCACGCACCTGTCGACGTCCCCGACCTCCAGCGCGAGGTCGACGACGCCGTCACCGTGCCTGCGGTGGTGGTCGAGCAGCGGGCTGTCCGGCGCCACGCCGCCGTTGATCACGAACCGCGCCGAGCCCGACTTCAGGACGAAGGACTTGTGGTCCCGCTGCCCCGTCTCCGGACCGGCGTACGCGACGAGCTGCATGCCGAAGGCGACCTGGTAGAACCAGGCGGTCTGGGTCGCGTTGCCGACCACGAAGACCACGGCGTCCATGGAGCGGACGGGGAACGGGTCCCGCGTCCCGTCGTAGTCGACCAAGCCCACGAGTTGGCGGAGCTGGTCGTAGCTCACGTCGTCAAGCTGCTGCGTCATGCCTCACAGGATGTGGCGGCCTGGGCAGGGTGAGCAACAGTCTCTTGTTTTGCTGGTCAGGTTGTACAGTTGCCCATGGCTTCCGACGCGCAAGTTGAACACTCTGACCAGGTCGTGGACGGTCTCGACGCCCGGCTGTTGCTGCTGCTCACCGACGAGCCCCGGCTGGGCGTGCTGGAGTGCTCGCGGCGGCTGGGCGTGGCGCGGGGCACGGTGCAGGCGCGGCTGGACCGGCTGGTGGCGCGGGGCGTGCTGACCGGGTTCCCGCCGGCGCTGGACCTGGCCGCGATGGGGTACGGGCTGACGGCGTTCGCCGTGCTGGAGATCGCGCAGGGCAGGCGGCAGGAGGTGTGCGACGGGCTGGCCGCGATCAACGAGGTGTGCGAGGTGCACGCGACCACCGGCCAGGGCGACCTGTTCGCGCGCCTGGTGGCGCGGTCGAACGCCGACCTCCAGCGGGTGATCGACTCGATCGTGGACGTGCCGGGCGTGCAGCGGCTGTCGACGTCGATCGCGCTGTCCACGCCCGTGCCGCCCCGCGTGCGGCCCTTGCTCGAACGGATCCGTTAGCCGGAACGCATGACTCACCCGGCCTGAACGCATGACTCGCCGGTTCCGAACGCATGACTCGCGGGACCGGAACGCATGACTCGCGGGTCGTGAACGTACGACTCGCGTGTTCTGGACGTACGACTCGACCGGCTTGGACGTACGACTCGCGCGACCGGAGCGTACGACTCGCGGTGTCGGAGTGGAGGACTTGCGCGTGGGAAGGGGCGGCCAACCCGGGTTGGCCGCCCCTTCGCGCGTCTGGCTCGGTCAGCCGGAGTAGGGCACGGCCTTGATGAGCGTCACCTTCATCGTGCTGCCGTTGGGCAGCTCGTACTCCCGCGTCTCGCCGTCCTTCGCGCCGAGCAACGCCTTGCCCAGGGGGGACGAGGGGGAGTAGACCTCCAGGGCGCCGTGCGCGCCCTCTTCACGCGTGGCGAGCAGGAACTCCTCGGTCTCGTCGTCGCCTTCGTAACGCACGGTGAGCACCATGCCGGGGGCGGCGACTCCGTTCACCTTAGGAGCTTCACCCACCTTGGCGACGCGCAGCAGCTCCTGGAGCTGCCGGATCCGGGCCTCCTGCTTGCCCTGCTCCTCGCGGGCCGCGTGGTACCCGCCGTTCTCGCGGAGGTCGCCCTCCTCACGACGGGCGTTGATCTCCGCGGCGATGACCGGGCGGTTCTCGATCATCTCGTCCAGCTCAGCCTTGAGCCGGTCGTAGGCCTCCTGGGTCAGCCAGGTCACCTCAGTGTCGCTCACGGTCACCAACTCCTCGTCTTGCTCCAGGCCCACGGGTGGGCTGGCAGTTCCCGGGTGCACCAACCCGGAACGGAAAAACACGGCCCGCGTCGGGGCCGTGCTGAAAGGCCAGAGTAACACGACGAGAACGTTCCAGTACGGCGTTTTGTTCCCCGAACCGGCGGGTAAACCCGCAGATCACCCGCTTGGCCGCTACCTCGTGGACAGGTACTCCGGAACCTGATAAGAGCACCCGAACACCTCTCCGGTGACGGGTGGTTTCGACGTCTTCAACACCGTCGTCTCGCGCACGGTGTCGGCGCCGGCGGGCACCAGCACCTCGCGCCGCCCGGCCTCGTCGCCGTCTTCGGAGCGTGCTCGCACGATGCACACGACGGCTTGTTCCGGCGTCTGCCGGACCACCTCGAAAGTGATCTCCACCGAGCTGTCGCCCAGCACCTCGAACGCCGTCTGCTTCGCCTCGACGGGCTTCGTGCCCAGGTTCCGGTAACCGACCCAGGCGACGACGGCGCCGACCAGCACCGCGATCACGGCGAGTGACCAGCGGGCCCACGCGGGCGCGGGGCGGCGCGGCTTGCCGTACCGACCTTCCGGCAGTGCCACTTGCCAACGCCTTCCTGCCCGTGGGGAACAATGGCCGCTCGCGACCGCGTTGAGTGTCGCAGGGGTTCGATCGGCCCCGTTCGGCAGGTCCTGAGGAGGAGCACCACCGTCATGGTTGAGAAGCTGCGCCTGATGGCGGTGCACGCGCACCCCGACGACGAGTCGAGCAAGGGTGCCGCCACGATGGCCCGCTACGTGGCCGAGGGGCACGAGGTGATGGTCGTCACCTGCACCGGCGGGGAGGCGGGCAGCATCCTGAACCCCGCCATGGACCGGCCGGACGTGCTGGAGAACATGGCCGCGATCCGCCGCGAGGAGATGGCGCGGGCCGCGGAGATCCTGGGCGTCCAACACCGCTGGCTCGGCTTCGTCGACTCGGGCCTGCCCGAGGGCGACCCGCTGCCCCCGCTGCCGGAGGGCTGCTTCGCGCTGACGCCGCTGGAGGAGTCGACCCCGCCGCTCGTGGAGGTCATCCGCGAGTTCCGCCCGCACGTGATCATCACGTACGACGAGAACGGCGGCTACCCGCACCCCGACCACATCCGCTGCCACGAGGTCTCGGTCGCCGCCTTCGAGGCCGCGGGCGACCCGGACCGCTACCCCGAGCTGGGCGAGCCGTGGCAGCCGCTCAAGCTCTACTACTCCCACGGCTTCTCCCGCGCGAAGCTGCTGGCGTTCCACGAGGCGCTGCTCGCGGCCGGCCTGGAGTCCCCGTACGCGGAGTGGCTCGCGGGCTGGGGCGAGGATCGCCCGGACGTGATGGAGCGCGTCACGACCCGCGTCGAGTGCGCCGACTGGTTCCCGGTGCGCGACGAGGCCCTGAAGGCGCACGCGACCCAGATCGACCCGGAGAGCCGCTGGTTCGCGGTGCCGCTGGAGATGCAGCGCGAGGTGTGGCCGACCGAGGAGTACGAGTTGGCCAGGTCGCTGGTCGACAGCACCCTGCCGGAGGACGACCTGTTCGCCGGCATCCACGAGAAGGTGACCGCGTGACCCCCCTGGCTCCGATCCCCCTGGAGCAGACCACGGCGCTGGTGCTGGCGCAGCAGCCGTCGACCGAGAAGGACCCCGGTGGGCAGCAGGAGGACTTCGGCAAGTCCTCGCCCCTCGGGCTGCTGCTGCTCGTGCTGTTCCTGATCGCGGTGTTCTTCCTGGTCAAGTCGATGAACAAGCACCTCAGGCGGGTGCCCGCCTCGTTCGACGACCCCGAGCCCGCCGAGGACGGGGTCAAGAACGGCAGCGGGGCGAAGGACAAGACCGGGGGCGACCAGCCCTCCTGAGTCCACTGTGGACTGACAGGACGCGCGGCCGGGCCCGCACTACCGTGGGTGCATGACGAACCGGCTCGCGTCCTCGACCAGCCCCTACCTGCTCCAGCACGCCGAGAACCCGGTGGACTGGTGGGAGTGGTCGCCCGAGGCGTTCGCGGAGGCCCGGGAGCGCGACGTGCCGGTGCTGCTGAGCGTCGGCTACGCCGCCTGCCACTGGTGCCACGTGATGGCGCACGAGTCGTTCGAGGACGAGGGCACCGCGGCCTTCCTGAACGAGCACTTCGTCAGCGTCAAGGTCGACCGCGAGGAGCGCCCGGACGTGGACGCGGTCTACATGGCCGTCACCCAGGCCATGAGCGGGCACGGCGGGTGGCCGATGACGTGCTTCCTCACCCCCGGCGGCGAGCCGTTCTACGCGGGCACCTACTACCCGCCGCGCCCCGTCCGCGGGATGCCGTCGTTCCGGCAGGTGCTGGAGGCCATCGCGCGCGCCTGGCGCGAGCAGCGCGACGAGGTCACCCGGTCGGCCGCCGGGATCGTCCGGCAGCTGGAGTTCAAGCCGCTGCCCGGCGCCACCGTCGACGACGACGTGCTGGCCGGCGCGGTCGTGTCGCTGCTCGGGCACTTCGACCGGGCCAACGGCGGGTTCGGCGGCGCGCCCAAGTTCCCGCCGTCGATGGTGCTGGAGTTCCTGCTGCGCCACCACGAGCGCACCGGGTCGGTCGAGGCGCTGTCGATGGCGCGCGCGACGTGCGGCGCGATGGCGTCCGGCGGCCTGTACGACCAGCTCGCGGGCGGTTTCGCGCGGTACGCCGTGGACGCCGCGTGGGTGGTGCCGCACTTCGAGAAGATGCTCTACGACAACGCCCTGCTGCTGCGCGCCTACACCCACCTGGCCAGGCGCACCGCCGAGCACCGGTACGCGCGGGTCGCCCGGGAGACGGCCGAGTTCCTGCTCCGCGACCTGGGCACGCCCGAGGGCGGGTTCGCCGCCTCGCTGGACGCCGACACCGACGGCGTCGAGGGCGCCACGTACGTGTGGACCCCCGCCCAGCTGGTCGAGGTGCTGGGCCCGGCGGACGGGGTGCGCGCCGCCGAGCTGTACGGCGTCACGGACGAGGGCACGTTCGAGCACGGCACGTCGACGCTGCGGCTGCTCGGCGACCCGGACCCGGACCTGGCCGCCCGGCTGCTCGAAGCGCGCGGGCGCAGGCCGCAGCCCGCCCGGGACGACAAGGTCGTCACCGCGTGGAACGGCCTGGCGATCACGGCCCTGGCCGAGGCGGGCGCGCTGCTCGGCGAACCGCGCTGGGTCGAGGCCGCCGCCCGGGCCGCCGAGCTGGTGCTGCGCGTGCACCTGGTCGGCGGTCGGCTGCTGCGCACGTCCCGCCACGGGGTCGCGGGCCCGGCGGCGGGCGTGCTGGAGGACCACGGCTGCTTCGCCGAGGGCCTGCTCGCCCTGCACCAGGCGACCGGTGAGCGGCGCTGGCTGACCGCCGCGTGCGAGCTGCTGGACAGCGCGTTGGCGCGGTTCGCGGGCGAGGAGCCGGGCGTCTACCACGACACCGCCGCCGACGCCGAGAGCCTGGTGCAGCGGCCGTCGGACCCCTCGGACAACGCCACCCCGTCCGGGGCGTCCTCGCTGGCGTCCGCGCTGGTCACGGCGTCCGTGCTGGGCGGGCCGACGGGCTACCGGGAGGCGGCGGAGGCGGCCGTCGAGCGGGCCGGCCTGCTGGCCGCCCGGGAACCCCGGTTCGCCGGGCACTGGCTGAGCACGGCCGAGGCGCTGGCCCTGGGCCCGGTGCAGGTCGCGGTGGTGGGCGGGTCGGCAGAGCTGGTCGCCACGGCGCGGGCCGGCGTGCACGGCGGCGGCGTGGTGGTGGCCGGCGAACCCGGCTCCGCGCCGCTGCTGGAGGACCGGCCGCTGGTGGCCGGCGGCCCCGCGGCCTACGTGTGCCGGGGCTTCGTGTGCGACCGCCCGGTCACCACGGCGGCCGAGCTGGCCGAGGCCCTCGACTCCCGGGCGCGCTGACCGTCCTCCCACAGCGAACCGGGCTCGAGGACCGGCGATACAGGCGTAGCGTCTGCATCACTGTAATTCTGTAATCAAGGTGGTGTGCGATGAGACGTGCCTGGGCGCAGAGGGAGGCCGACCAGCCGCCGGCGGACGACGCGGCGGCCTGGTTCGCCGGGCGGCTGCCGGACGGGTGGTTCACCGGGGCCCCGGTGGTGGAGGTGGACCGCGAGGAGATCGTGGTGGTCGGCACGCTCCCGCCGCTGGAGGGCGGGTTCGCCGACGACGCCGAGCGCGCGGCGGCCGAGGCGGGCCGGATCGCCCGGTTCCGCGAGCAGACGCGCGACGAGCGCATCGGCATCGCCCGGCAGGCCGAGCACCGCTACCGGCGCAAGGTCGCCTGGGGCGCCCGGCTCGGCGGCACCGAGGAGCTGTTCACCACGCTGTCGGCGCCGGTCATGACGCGGCTGCGGCAGCCCGAGCGCAAGGTGCTCGACACCCTGGTCGCGGCGGGCGTGGCGCGGTCGAGGTCGGAGGCGCTGGCGTGGGCCGTGCGGCTGGTCGGCGAGCACGCCGACACCTGGCTGGCCGAGCTGCGCGAGGCCATGACCAAGGTCGACGACCTCCGCCGGCAGGGCCCCGACCTGGCGTGACACCCGGCGCCGGGCGGCCCGCTTCCCGTAGTGTGGATCAAGGGGTGATCGCCTTGGTCGAGGTGGAGGCGTACGACCTGACGTGGCGGCTGGACCCGGCGGCGGACGGGGTGCGCGGTCGCACCACGCTGCGGTTCCGGGGCGAGCCCGAGCCGGTCGAGGTGTTCGGCGAGGTGCTCGTCCCGCCGCAGCGCGAGGACGGCGGGCTGCGCGTCGAGGCGCTGTTCCCGTACGCGAGGCCGGGGTTCCGCCGCGTCACCGACCCGGTCGACGGCCAGGTCTACCTGTACGCCGCGCCCAACCCGCACGGCACGCCGCGCTGCCTCGGCCACTTCCCCGACCACCAGCGGCGCGCGCCCGTCACGCTGACCGCCGTCGTGCCGCCCGCGTGGAAGTGCCTGGCCAACGGGCTGCCCCTGGTCGACGGGGGCGAGGTCCGCACCTTCGCGCCCACGGCGCCGACCGAGCCGGCGTGGGTGGCGCTGGCGGCCGGGCCGTTCGTCGAGGTCGCGCCCTCGGTGCACGTGCCCAGGTCGCGGGCCGGCGTGGACGGCACGCGGGTGGCCGACCTGGTGGTCCGCTCGACCGCGTTCTTCGCCGACCTGATCGCGCCCAACCCGTACCCGAAGTGTGAGCTGGTGTTCGTGCACGACCTGTCGCTGCTGGCGCTGTCCACGCAGGGCCTGATCGTGTTCGACGAGGGCGCGCTGGACCGGTTCGCCGACCCCCGGTACGCGACGACCGTGATCGCCCACGAGGTCGCGCACCAGTGGTCGGGCAACCTGGTCGGCACCGAGACCTGGCTGGTCGAGGGCCTGGCGGTGTACCTGAGCAGGCTGTTCGCCGAGGTCGAGCGGCCCGGTGACGACACCTGGGGCGACCCGCCGCCGCCCGACCGCCCCTACAAGCCGTACCTGGACCGGGTGCTGGAGGTCGAGGCCCGCGTCGGCCGGGAGGGCCTGCTGCGCGGGCTGCGGGCGGTGTTCGCCGAGCACGCCCACGGCCACGTCGGGGCGGACGGGTTCCAGGCCCGCTGGACCTGACCCCCGACTAGACCTCGGCCCCCCGGTCCGCGGTCACCTGGTGCACGTCCACCAGGAACTCGGTGCGCCCGCCCACGGCCTCGATGCCCCACGGCAGCCGCGTCGACACGGTCAGCACCTCGGTGCCGTCGTCCAGCCGGCCCCGGCCGACGACCTCGCACCCCACCTGCACCTCGACGGGGTAGGCGGTGGTCGGGCGCAGGCGGTCCTCGTCGTCGAACACGGGCGCCTTGTCGACCAGGCTCCACACCACGCCGTGCGCGTCGGTGAGCTGGACCTCGACCCAGCCGGGGTACTCGTCGTCGACCCACCGCACGGCCCGGCCCGTGACGGAGGTCGTGTGCGCCGGCGTGGTCATGCGTAGATCGCGAACCAGACCGCGACGTAGTGGCAGATCGCCGCCAGCACCGTCGCCGCGTGGAAGAACTCGTGGTAGCCGAAGACGCTCGGCCACGGGTTCGGCCAGCGGGTGGCGTAGAAGACGGCGCCCACCGTGTAGAGCAGGCCGCCCGCCAGGAGCAGGACCAGCGCGCCCACGCCCACGTGGTGCAGCAGGTCCGGCAGCACGAACACGGCCACCCAGCCCAGCGCGATGTAGATCGGCACGCCCAGCCACCGCGGCGCGTGCGGCCAGGCCAGCTTGAGCGTCACGCCGCACAGCGCGCCGACCCACACCACGGTCAGCACCACGTTGCCCGTGGACGGCTCCATCGCCAGCAGCGCGAACGGCGTGTAGGTGCCCGCGATGAACACGAAGATCATGGAGTGGTCGAGGCGCTTCATCCACGTCCGCGCGCGCACGCTGACCCAGTTGACCCGGTGGTACAGGGCGCTCACGCCGAACAGGCCGAGCACCGTCGCCGCGTACACGGACGTCGCCAGCGTCGCCTTGGCGGACGCGGTGGTGGCGGCCAGGGTGATCAGCGCCGCGCCCGCCACCAGCGACACGGCGAAGGACCAGAGGTGGAGCCAGCCGCGCAGACGCGGCCGCAGTGCGGGGGCCGGGGGCTCCGGGAGCGTCGACGTGGTCACCCGACCGAGGTTACGGGACCCTAAGTTGCCCGGCACCATGCGTCGGCGTGACCGGTCCCACCCGGCGTACGCTCTTGCGGCGTGGGTCTTCGCGAGCGCATCAAGGACAAGCTCCTCCTGCCGGTCTACGAGTACCGGCTGAACCGGTGGCTCGACGGCAAGCAGCGACCACGCCACGTCGGCGTGGTGCTCGACGGCAACCGCCGCTGGGCCAAGGAGGCGGGTTTCACCGACGTCGCCCACGGCCACCGCGCCGGCGCGCGCAAGATCCTGGAGCTGCTGAGCTGGTGCCGCGAGGCCGAGGTCGAGGTGGTGACGCTGTGGCTGCTGTCCACCGACAACCTCGACCGCCCGCGCGAGGAGCTGGAGCCGCTGCTCGACATCATCGCCGACATCGTCGACGAGCTGGCCGAGCCCGGGAACCCGTGGCGCATCCGGCACGTCGGCGCGCTCGACCTGCTGCCCACCGAGACCGCCGCCCGGCTGTCCGCCGCGGCGCTGCGCACCCGGTCCCGCACCGGCCTGGAGGTCAACGTCGCGGTCGGCTACGGCGGCCGGCAGGAGATCGCCGACGCGGTGCGCAAGCTGCTGCTGGAGCACGCCGAGTCCGGCGGCACGATCGAGGAGCTGGCCGAGGTCCTCGACGTCGACCACATCGCCGAGCACCTCTACACCTCCGGCCAGCCGGACCCCGACCTGCTCATCCGGACCTCGGGGGAGCAGCGGCTGTCCGGGTTCATGCTGTGGCAGTCGGCGCACTCGGAGTTCTGGTTCTGCGAGGCGTACTGGCCGGAGTTCCGCCGCACCGACTTCCTGCGCGCCCTGCGCGACTACGCCCTGCGCCACCGCCGGTTCGGTTCCTGAGCGGGACCCGGGAACGCCGAAAGGCGGCACCCCGGTGCGGGGCGCCGCCTTTAGCGACTCGAACGCCGAACTGGGCCGATGGCTCAGCCGTTGTCGTCGTTGTCGTCGTTGTCGCTGTTGAGGCAGAGGTTCTCGTCGTTGTGCGACAGGATCGGCACCGCGATGACGTTGACCTCGAGCTGGCAGACGTTGAGGTTGCTCAGCAGGTCGGAGTCGTTGCCGAAGTTGATGAGGCCGAACTGGTCGGCGATGTCGCCGCCCTCGCCCTCCTCGTAGTAAGAGTTCAGCTCACCGATGGCGGTGTTGCTGCCGCCGTCGTGGTCGTGGCCGTGACCGTGGCTGGGGGTCGCGAAGGCCGGGGAGCCCAGCATCATGAGCCCGGCAGCGGCCATGGCGACGACGCCTGCCTTCTTCAACATGTGGAACACACTCCTCTGGTGGGATTTTGTGGTGACCCCCGTAATCCCTGTCGAGCATTCCGGGGAATCTGGCGGCTCAGGCTGTGATGCCCTCGCAGCGATAATTTACCCGGCTGCGGCGCTGATGCCAGTCTGATTACACCATCGTGTGAACTATTTTTCGGTTCGTTTGTCGGCTATGTCGCCCCGGGTAAGGGTTACGTCCCCCGCGACTCGCGCCGTCGTGAGGAGACGCATTTCTCGACCGCGCTACCCACTGATGGGTGATTAGCGCGGGCATTCGGCACGCTCCGTGCCCGCAGTGGTGCGGAAATGGCTGGTGGCCGGAGCGGTGAGCGGTTCCGTGGCCGGGAAGAGTGGTGTCCGAATGCGGGAATGCAGGTTTTGGCCGGCCGTCGTCAACCGGGCGCCGGTGATCGATATCACGGTTTCACCCGAATGTCCAACGGGTGAAAGGTCGAACCGGGGAAAAGGCCACCCGGGCCGGTCGGCGAAAGCGAAAGGGGCGGTGGCCCGCGCACGTGCGCGG
>NZ_JBHWIE010000044.1:0-41114 GCF_042732085.1 Actinosynnema sp. NPDC059797 | reverse complement strand
GCCGGACGCGGCCGCGCGGCGGCTCGTGCGCCCCGCCGGCGAGCTGCTCCACCGGGACCGGGACCTCGCGGTCACCGCGCTGGGCCTCGCCGGCGAGGCCGCGGCCGTCGCGGGCGACCACGCGCTGCACCGGGACACCGCCCGCCTGGCCGCGACGTGGCGGCGACCCGACGAGCCGCCCGCCTCCCGGCTCACCCTCGACCACCTCGTCGGCACCGCCGCCGGCTACGCGGGCCGCCACGACGAGGCCGTGCCGCTCCTGCGCTCGGTCGTCGACCTGGCCGAACGCGTGCCGAACGCCACCGCCAAGATCCGGGGCGGGCACGCCGCCCACGTCCTCGGCGACGCCGACCGCGCCCGCGCGCTGGCCGACCGGGGCGTCGACGCGGCCCGCGAGAGCGGCCTCGTGGCGCTCGTGCCGTGGGCGCTGGCCCACCGCGCGCTGACCGCGCTCACGGCCGACGGGCACGAGGCCACGCTCACCGCCGCGTTCGAGGGCGTCCACGCCGCGACCGCCGCCGGCCAGCACAACGCCGTCGCCGAGCACCTGGTGATCCTCGCCCTGCTCGCCGCCCTGCGCGGCGACGCCGACACCGCGCGGCACCGCGTCGACGCGGCCGCCGACCAGGTCCGCAGGCTCGGCCTCGGCCGGTCCGGCACGGTCGGCGCGTGGGCGTCGGCCTGCGCGGACCTCGTCCGCGACCGGCCCGCCGACGCGCTGCGCCGGATGCGCTGCGCCACCGTGCGCGGCGTCCACGCGGGCATCGAGGTCATGGCCTCACCCGACGTCGTCGAAGCCGCCGTGCGCGCCGGCGAACCCGACACCGCCGACCGCGCCCTGCGCCGGTACGAGGCGTGGGCGCGCAGCACCGGCGCACCGTCGAGGCTGGCCGTGTCGCACCGCTGCCGCGCCCTCGTCAGCGCGGGACCGGAGGCCGAGGAGCACTTCGCCGAGGCCGTGCGCCTGCACCGCGCCGCCGGGACGCCGCTGGAGCTGGCCAAGACCGAGCTGTTCTACGCCAGCCGGCTGCGGCGGGGGCGGAAACCGCGCCGGGCCAGGGAGCTGCTGCACGACGCCGTGCGGCACTTCGAGCAGTACGAGGCCGACCACTGGGCCGAGCGCGCCCGCGCCGAACTGCGCGCCGCGGGCGAGCCGGTGGGGCAGGGCCGGGCGCCGGGTCGGGCCGCCGACCGGGCCGCCGGGTTGACGCCGCAGCAGCGCCAGATCGCCCGCCTGGTCGCGGAAGGGGCCACCAACCGCGAGGTGGCGGCCCGGCTGTTCCTCAGCCGCCGCACCGTGGAGCACCACCTGCGCAACATCTTCACGCGGCTGGACATCCGGTCCCGGGCCGAGCTGGCCGGGTTCGTGGACTGAGCCGGTCGGGTTCGCGGGCCGGGCCGGGTTCGCGGGCCGGGACCGGCCGGTTTCGCGGGTCGGGGCCGGGTGGTCCGGTCAGCCGATGACCGCGACCCCGTCGTGGTCCACCACCAGGCGGACCCGGTCACCGGGCGACGGGGGCGCGGCCACCGGCGCCACCGCCTCGAACCCCTCCCCCGCCACGTCCACCAGCAGCCGCACGTGGTCGCGCCGGTGCACCCGTTCCCGCACGGTCGCCTCGACCGCCCCGCCCGGGTCGACGCGCAGGGCCGTGGCCCGCAGCCCGACCCGCGCGTCCACGCCCACCAGCTCCCGGGCCGCCGCCGCGTCCAGCACCCGGCCGCACCCCAGGAACCGGGCCGTCTCCACGTCCACCGGCCGCCGCCACACCTCCGCCGGCTCGCCCACCTGCACCACCCGGCCCGCCCGCATCACCGCGACCCGGTCGGCGAGGGTGAACGCCTCGTCGTGGTCGTGCGTCACCACCAGCGCCGTCGCGCCGGTCTCCCGCAGCAGCCGCGCCAGGTCCACGGCCAACTGCTCGCGCAACGCCCGGTCCAGCGCGGACAGCGGCTCGTCGAGCAGCAGCAGCTTCGGGCGCGGCGCCAGCGCCCGCGCCAGCGCCACCCGCTGCTGCTCACCGCCGGACAGCTCGGTCACCCGCCTGCTCCCGTAGCCGGCCAGGCCCACCAGCTCCAGCAGCCCGTCGACGCGCCCGTCCCGCTCCGCCCGCCCCACGCCGCCCATGCGCAGCCCGAACGCCACGTTGCCCGCCACGTCCCGGTGCGGGAACAGCTGCCCGTCCTGGAACACCAGGCCGAACCCGCGCCGGTGCACGGGCGTGCCCGCCAGGTCCGCGCCGTCCCACGCGACGCGGCCCGCGCTCGGCGGCTCCAGGCCCGCCACCGCCCGCAGCAGCGTCGACTTGCCGCAGCCGGACGGCCCCAGCAGCGCCACCACCTCGCCGTCGGCGACCGCCAGGTCCACCCCGGACACGGCGGTCACCGCGCCGTACCGCACGCTCAAGCCCTCGACGCGCAACGCCACTAGAACTCCCCGCCGCTCGGCACGCGCAGCCGCTCGATCGCGAGCACGGCCACCGTGGTCACCACCATCAGCAGCGCGCACGCCGCGTACGCCATCTGGCTGTTCAGCTCGCCCGGCCGCGACATCAGCCGGGCGATCACCACCGGCAGCGTCGGCGACTCCGGCCGGGCCAGGAAGCTCGTCGCGCCGAACTCGCCCAGCGCCACCACGAACCCGAACCCGGCCGCCGCCACCAGCGACCGCGACGCCAGCGGCAGGTCCACCTCGCGCCACACCCGCCACGGGCTCGCGCCCAACATCGCCGCCGCCTGCCGCACCCGCTCGTCCACGGCCCGCAGCACCGGCAGCACGACCCGCACCACCAGCGGCGTCACCACCAGGGCCTGGGCCAGCGGCACCAGCAGCGGCGAGGTGCGGAAGTCACCCGGCAGCGCGTCCATGGTCACCAGGTAGCCGAAGCCGACCGTCACCGCGGACACGCCCAGCGGCAGCATCAGCGCCGCGTCCAGGGCCTCGGCGAACCACGAGCCGCGCCGGCGCAGCCCCACCAGCACCACCGCCGACACCACGCCCACCACCAGCGCGATCAGCGTCGCGTCGGTGGCCGCGCGCAGCGAGTTCAGCGCCGCGTCCAGGCCGGTCACCGCGAGCGTGCCGCGCTCGCCCGTGCCGGCCAGCGCCGCGTACCCGGCCAGGCTCCACCCGTCCCGGCCGGACAGCGACCGCACCAGCAGGCCCACCACCGGCGCGAGCAGGGCGGCGACCACCAGCCACGCGGCGGCCACCACCGCCCACTCGCCGCCGGTCGGCCGGCGCGGCGGCTCCACCCGCAGCGGCAGGCCCCGCTCCCGCCTGCGCCGGGCCGCGCCGCCCAGCGCCAGCACCGCGACCACGGCCGCGAACTGGAGCAGCGACAGCGCCGCCGCGCCCGGCAGGTCGAACAGCTCCACCGTGCGCAGGTAGATCTCGGTCTCCAGGGTGCGGTGGCGGGCGCCGCCGAGCACCAGCACCACGCCGAAGCTGGTGGCGCAGAACAGGAACACCACCGAGGCGGCCGACCCGATCGCCGGCGCCAGCAGGGGCAGCGTCACCGACGCGAACGCCCTCGGCCGCGACGCGCCGAGCGCCCGTGCCGCGTCCTCCGCGCGCCGGTCGACGCGCGCCCACAGGCCGCCGACCGTGCGGGCGACCACGGCCACGTTGAAGAACGCGTTGGCCAGCACGATCGGCAGCACACCGCCGTCCGGCCACAGCGCCCGGAACGCCAACCCGACCACCACGGTCGGCAGCACGAACGGCACCATCACCGCCGCCCGCACCACCCCCGTGCCGCGCACCCGGCAGCGGGCCAGCACGAACGCCACCGGCATCCCGGCGACCAGGGCGAGCCCCGTCGCGGCGGCGGCCTGGCCGAGGGTGAAGCCGACCAGGGACCAGGTGCGGGCGTCGGACAGGACCGGGAGCACGCCGCCCTCGCCCAGGCCGAGGCCGACGATCGCGGCCACCGGCCAGGCGAAGAACACGCCCAGGAACGCCAGCGGCAGGACGGCCGCGAGCGCCCACCCCGCGCCGGGGGTGAGCAGGGTGCGGCGGAGCGGGCCCGGCTGGCGGCGGGGGTTGGGGCCGGGGCCGGATGGGCCGAAGTCGGCCGGCGCGAGGTCGGGCGGACCGGGGCTCGCCGAGCCGGAGCCGTCCGAACCGGGACCCGCCGGCACGAGACCGGCCCGGCTGGGGCTCGGCGAGCCGGAACCGGCCGGGTCCGGGCCAACCGAGTCCGGGCCGGTCGGAGCAGCGCTCGCCGCGTCCGGGCCGGCCGGAGCGGAACCCGGCGGGTCGGAGCCGGCCGGCACCGGGCCGGTCAGCCCTGCACCAGGGTTCGCCACTCGGACACCCAGCGCTCGCGGTTCGCGTCGACCTCGGCGGCGGGCAGCGACCGGGACTCGGCCGGCAGCGGCGCGGCCTTGGCCCACGCCTCGGGCAGCGCCACGCCCTCCCGCGACGGGTACACGTACATCTGGCCGGGCACGTCGGCCTGGAACCGCTCGGACAGCAGGAAGTCCACGACCTTCTTCGCGTCCTCGGCGTTCTTCGCCCCGTTGAGCACGCCCGCGTACTCGACCTGGCGGTAGCAGGTGTCCAGCAGGGCCTTGGTGCGCGGCGTGCCGTCGTCGCCGATCTCCGCCGACGGCGAGGACGCGTAGGACACCACGATCGGCCGGGGCCCCTTGCCGCTGGAGCCGGAGAAGTCCTGGGTGTAGGCCTCCTCCCAGCCGCTGACGACCTTGACGCCGTTGGCGGTCAACCGGCCCCAGTAGCGCTGCCACTCGCCCTCGCCGAAGGTGGCGATGGTGCCGAGCAGGAACGCCAGGCCCGGCGACGAGGTGGCAGGGTCCTCCACGACCAGCATGTCCCGGTACTTCGGGTCGGCCAGGTCCGCGAGCCCCGCCGGCTCGCCCACGTCCTTCAGCGCGGCCACGTCGACGTTCAGGCACACGTCGCCGACGTCCACGGCGTGCAGCCGGTTCGGCGGGTCGAGCTGGTAGCGCTGGGCGCCGTGCCGCGCCTCCGGGCTGGCGTACTCGGCGAACACGCCCTCCGCCAACGCCCGCGAGGCGAAGGTGGAGTCCACGCCGAAGGCGACGTCGCCGATCGGGTTGTCCTTGGTCAGGACCAGCTTGTTGGTCACCTCGCCCGCGTCGCCACTGGCCAGGGGCTTGATCGTGATGCCGGTCTCCGCCTTGAAGGCGTCCAGCACCTCCTGGGACGCGGCGAACGAGTCGTGGGTCACCAGGGTGACCACGCGCTCGCCCTCGGCGGGCCCGTTCGTGGCGGCCACCGAGCAGCCCGAGAGCAGCGCGAGCGCGGCGGCGGCGGACAGCAGGGGTCGGAACATCATCTCTCCCTACACCGGCATGACCCGGATCAGGTGCGGACGGTCGAAGGCCTGCGTGCCTTCCTCTCAGCCCGGCGCGACACCGGACTCCCGTGGTGAACCGGCAGTTTAACGGGCAGGATCTGGACCATGCCGAAGGCCGAGCTGTTGACCGACGACCAGGTGGACGCCGAACTGGTCTCGCTGACCGGGTGGCGCGCCAGGGAGGCCGCCCTGGAGCGCACCGTCGAGCTGGCGAGCTTCCCCCGCGCCATCGAGGTGGTGAACCGGGTCGCGGAGATCGCCGAGCGCGACGACCACCACCCGGACGTCGACATCCGCTGGCGCACCCTGACGTTCCGCTGCCGGACGCACGTCAGCGGCGGGATCACCGCGCTGGACGTGTCACTGGCCCGGGAGATCGACGCGGTCCTCGACGCGCTCGCGTGACGGGGCACGGGACCCACGCGACCCGGGCCGCAGCGCCACCGCGACGGTGACCAGGGTGAGCAGCCCCACCGCCGGGTAGACCCAGCCGAGCGCCGACAGGTGCCAGGGGCGCGGGATGACCCAGATCGACTCCTGCGCGATGAGCAGGATCGAGATCAGGTAGCTGCCGATCGCCGCCAGCCACGCCACCGCGGTCACCTTGGCCAGCCGGTGCGCGGTGCCGTAGAGCAGCCACATCAGGGCGGGCACGGCCCACACCCAGTGGTGGCTCCACGAGATCGGCGACACCAGCAGCCCCAGGAGCTGCACGGTGACGATCATCGCGAGGGTGTCCTTCGCCTTCACCGCCGCGTGCAGGGCGAACCCGGCGAGGACCGCGGCCACCACCGCGCCGGCCAGGAACACCGGCCCGGTCTGCACGTCGTACCCGAGGGTGCGGCTCAGCGCGCCGCGCAGCGACTGGTTGATCGCCGAGCCGACGGGGCCGACGCGCTCCGCGTCGCCGAGCAGGTGGAACCAGTACTGGGCGGACAGGGCCGGCGACACCGCCCAGCCGACCCCGACCGCGGCGGCGAACGCGACGACCGACCACACCGCCGCCCGGTACTGCCTGGTGACGAGGAAGTAGAGGCCGGAGATCGCGGGCGTGAGCTTCAGGGCCGCCGCGACGCCCACGCCGGCCCCCTGCGCCCAGGCGCGCGCGCTGACCAGCGTGCCCATCAGCAGGGCGGCGAGGACGAGGTTGATCTGGCCGTAGTTCAGCGTGGTCCGCACCGGCTCGACCCAGATGAACAGGCCGGTCCACAGCAGGGCCCGGCGCGGGTCGCGGCTGCCGACCAGCTCCAGGGACTTCCGGGTGACGAACCACAGGCACGCCAGGCTGACGAGCTGCCAGAACCAGCGCGCCACGCCCCACGGCACCCAGGACAGCGGCACGAACACCAGCGCGGAGAACGGCGGGTAGGTGAACGGCAGGGCGAACTGGTCGGAGAACTCCTCCAGCCGCCACTCGTACAGGGCCCCGGTGAACAGCTCCGGTGAGGCGTTCCGGTAGACCATGAGGTCGACCATGGTCATCTTCGTCTGGAAGGCGACCATGGCCAGGTGCCCCAGCAGTGAGAGCCCGAACAGCCACGGTGCGAGGGCCAGCGCACGCCCCTCCAGTGCACGCAGCGCCACTCCTACCTCCACGTTCGTGTGAATTGCACGACTGCCGGGCCACGAAACGGGGTACCCGAACGTCAAGACGAGTGGGAGATCAACGCAAGGGGATATCGCATGACCGCCGACATCGTCGTGTTCACCGTCGCCGCCCTGGGCATGCTGGCGACCGCGGGTGGCGTCTTCGCCATGGCCCGCCACAGCCGCAACCAGGTGCGCTGACGGCACGCAGACAGTACCTCGGGGCGGCGCACGCGGTGCGCCGCCCCGAGTCGTGCCGGGGGTCGGCGCGCCCGTGGCGAGGGCCGGCGCGCCCGTGGCAGAGGGCTGTGACGGACGTTCCGCAAACGCTTGCGCACTGCCTGGCGCGGCCATGGACAGCATGTCCCGGTGGTCCACCGACCCCCGTGGACCGCCTCATCGTGCGATGGCGCTCCGCGCCGCGCCGCTGGTGGACTGTGACCACAGCGCCCCGAGATCCTGGAGGCCACCCGTGAGCATCTCCCACGCCGCAGGAACGAGTTACGGTGAAGTCATGGCCGGCTTGCCCGAGTGGATGCGCCCACCGCGCGAAGAAGGCTGGCTCGCGGAGGACCTGGATCAGCTGCCCGAGGCGCCCCGACACACCGAGTTGATCGACGGAGCGCTCGTTTTCATGATGGCCCCGCAACGGCGCTGGCACAGCCGCTTCCTCACGAGGCTCACCCTCGCGCTGGAGGAGCAGGCGCCGGGAGGCGTCGAGGTGGACCGGGAGATCACCGTCCGCCTCGACGCCCACAACCGCCCCGAACCGGACATCGTCGTCACGACCGCCCCCTTCGTTGGGGAGCAGACCTGGCTCGCGCCGCAAGAGGTGCTGCTGGTGGTCGAGACGGAATCGCCGGAGTCGCGGATCCGCGACCGCACCGTCAAGCCGCACAAGTACGCCGAGGCCGGCATCGGGCACTACTGGCGCGTCGAGGAGGAGGGCGGCAAACCGGTCGTGCACGTCTACGAGCTGGACGAGCAGACCAAGACCTACGTCCCGGTCGGCATCTTCCGCGACCGACTGCGCCGCCCGGCGCCGTTCGAGGTCGAGCTCGACCTGGCCGAGCTGGTCTAACGCGGCTTCGTCCACCCCGCCGGCGCGGCCTCGCCGGCGGGGATCGGCCCGTCACACGTTGAAGCGGAACTCCACCACGTCGCCGTCCGCCATGACGTAGTCCTTGCCCTCCATGCGGACCTTGCCCGCCGCCCGCGCGGCGGCCATCGAGCCCGCCTCCACGAGGTCGTCGAAGGACACGACCTCGGCCTTGATGAACCCGCGCTCGAAGTCGGTGTGGATCACGCCCGCCGCCTGCGGCGCGGTCGCGCCCTTGGGGATCGTCCACGCCCGCGACTCCTTGGGCCCCGCCGTCAGGTAGGTCTGCAGCCCCAGGGTGTGGAACCCGGCCCGCGCCAGCGCGTGCAGGCCCGGCTCGTGCTGGCCGATCGACTCCAGCAGCTCCCGGGCGGACTCCTCGTCCAGCTCCAGCAGCTCCGCCTCGACCTTGGCGTCGAGGAACACCGCGTCCGCCGGCGCCACCAGCTCGCGCAGCTCCTTCAGCTTCGCCTCGTCGGTCAGCACGCCCTCGTCCGCGTTGAACACGTACAGGAACGGCTTGGTGGTGAGCAGGCTCAGCTCGCGCAGCAGCGGACCGTCCACTTCGGACCGCGCCGCGAACAGCGTGCGGCCCGAGTCGAGGACCTCGCGCGCCTTCTGCGCGGCCTCCAGCGCCGGCCGCCGGTCCTTGACCGTGCGCGCTTCCTTCTCCAGCCTCGGGATGGCCTTCTCCAGGGTCTGGAGGTCCGCGAGGATCAGCTCGGTGTTGATCGTCTCGATGTCGGCGACGGGGTCGACGCGGCCGTCCACGTGCACCACGTCGTCGTCCGCGAACACCCGGATGACCTGGCAGATCGCGTTGGCCTCGCGGATGTTGGCCAGGAACTTGTTGCCCAGGCCCGCACCCTCCGACGCGCCCTTCACGATGCCCGCGATGTCGACGAACGACACCGTCGCGGGCACCTCGCGCTCCGAGGAGAAGATCCCGGCCAGCTTGCCGAGGCGCTCGTCCGGCAGCGGCACCACGCCGACGTTCGGCTCGATGGTCGCGAACGGGTAGTTCGCCGCCAGCACGTCGTTGCGCGTGAGGGCGTTGAACAGGGTGGACTTGCCGACGTTGGGCAGGCCGACGATACCGAGGGTCAAACTCACGGGAGGTGAGTCTACGCGCCCCACCCCCGTGTCCGATTCCCGCGAGACCACACCGGTAAGGGCTGGCAGAGTGGTTGCCGTGCTCCTCGACGACGAACGCGCCTACCGGGCCGTCGCGGCCCGTGACGCCCGGTTCGACGGCTGCTTCATCCTGGCGGTGCGCACCACCCGCATCTACTGCCGCCCGTCCTGCCCTGCGGTGACGCCGAAGCGCCGCAACGCCGAGTTCTACCCCACGGCGGCGGCCGCGCAGTCGGCCGGCTACCGGGCGTGCCGGCGGTGCCTGCCCGACGCCGTGCCGGGCTCGCCCGAGTGGAACCTGCGCGCCGACCTGGCCGCGCGCGCCATGCGCCTGATCTCGGACGGCGTGGTGGAGCGCGAGGGCGTGCCCGGCCTGGCGAACCGGCTCGGCTACTCCGAGCGCCACCTGACCCGCGTGCTGACCGCCGAGCTGGGCGCCGGTCCCCTGGCCCTGGCCCGCGCGCACCGCGCCCACTCCGCCCGCCTGCTGATCGAGACGACCGACCTGTCGTTCTCCGACGTGGCGTTCGCGGCGGGCTTCGCGAGCGTCCGCCAGTTCAACGACACGATCCGGTCGGTCTTCGCCACGACGCCGTCGGCCATGCGCGCCACCCGCGCGGTCACGGGCCCGGCCGGCCGCATCACCCTGCGCCTGCCCTACCGGCCGCCGTTCGACGCCGCCGGCCTGCTGGCCGGCTTCCGGGCCTCGGCGATCCCGGGCGTCGAGCACGTGACCGACACCGCCTACGCCCGCTCCCTGCGCCTGCCGCACGGCCAGGCCACGGTCCGCCTGGAACCCGCCGACGGCCACGTCCTGTGCACGCTCCGGCTCACCGACCTGCGCGACCTGGGCAGCGCGGTGAGCCGCGTGCGGCGGCTGATGGACCTGGACGCCGACCCGGTGGCCGTCGACGGGTTCCTGTCCGCCGACCCGGTGCTGCGCCCCCACGTGCTGTCCCGGCCGGGCGTCCGCCTGCCGGGCAGCGTGGACGGCGCGGAGACCCTGCTGCGGGCCCTGGGCCACACCTCGCCCGGCGAGCCGCTGGCGCACCCGGACGGCGAGGTCACCCACCTCTACCCGGAGCCGGCGGCGATCGACTCCCCGGTGGCGCGGGCCCTGGCCGACGGCTCCCTGCGGGTGGACGTGGGCCGGGACGCGGACGAGCTGCACGCCGAGCTGGCCGCGTTCCCCGGAGTGGGCCCCGAGGTCGCCGCGTACGTGGTGATGCGCGTCCTCGGCGCCCCCGACATGCCCTTGACCAGTGACGACAACGCCTGGCGGCCGTGGCGCTCCTACGCCGCCGTGCACCTCGGGAGAGCAGCGTGACCACTGCGCACGTGTCCACGATCGACACCCACATCGGCCCCTTCACCGCCGTCGTCGCACCGGACGGCGCGGTCCTGGCCAGCGGCTGGACCGCGGACCCGGACGACCTGCTGCCGCAGGTGTCGCCCTCGCTGCGCCCGACCGACCTCACCACCCGCCGCGACCTGGGCGAGGTCACCCGGGCCGTGCGCGCCTACCACCGGGGCGACCTGGCGGCGATCGACGGCGTGCCGGTGCGGCAGCGGGCGGGCGGGTTCACCGAGCAGGCGTGGACGGCGCTGCGCGCGGTCCCGGCCGGCCGGACCGTGTCCTACGCGGAGTACGCCGAGCTGGCCGGGCGGCCGGCGGCGGTCCGGGCGGCCGCGAGCGCGTGCGCGAAGAACGCCGCCACGCTGTTCGTGCCGTGCCACCGGGTGGTGCGGACGGGCGGCGCGACCGGGAACTTCCGCTGGGGCGTGGAGACCAAGCGCCGGCTGCTGGCGCACGAGGCGTCGCGGGGTCCGGCCTGAGCGCCGCGGGAGAGCGGGAGAGCAGGACCGGGAGAGCGGGACCGGGAGATCAGTCCTCGTCGCGCGGGCGGGGCTTGCGCTGCCCCGGGCGGCCCTCGCGGGACGCCGGGCGGCGCGGCCGGTCGCCGGGCGCGCCCTCACGGGGCCGGGGCCGCTTGGGCCGGTCCTCGTCGGAGGAGGCGGCGGCAGCGGCGGGACGGCGGCGCTCGCCGTCCGGGCGGGGGCGCTTCGGCCGGTCCTCGGGCGCGTCCGCCGACGCCTTGGCGGCCTTCCCGGCGCGCTCGCCCTTGACCGGCTTCTCCGCGCCCGACCTCTCCCCCGCCGGCTTCTCCGCGGCCGGCTTCTCCGCGCGCTCGCCCTTCGCGGGCTTGGCCGGCTTCCGCCTGGCCTCGTGGACCTCGTCCCCGGTGGGCCGGTTCGGGTCCTTCTGCGTGGTCACCCGGACGATCCCGACGACCACCGTCAGCGCGGTCGTCACCGCCATCGCCGGGAAGCCGTCGATCAGGGGTTTGCCCAGGTCGATGCCGATGGACGCGAGCCCGCCCGAGGGCATCCCGCGCGCCACCACCGCCACCAGCGGCACGACGACGGCCAGCACGAGCGGCGGCTGGACGATCGGGCCGAACATCGACCGCCGCTCCACGAACACCACCGCGCCGACGCAGCCGACGAGGAACGCGGCGGCGAACGCCCACCCCACGGTCGGGGCGGACGACAGGTCCACGTACGCGCCGACGGCGGCGACCACGAACGAGATGAGCACGGCGGCCCACCAGGGCAGGCCCCGGAAGCTGCCGAACATGGCGCGGTCGTTCCAGCGGACGCCCTCGTCGAAGTCGTCGAAGTCGCCCTCCGGCTCGCTGCGCGAGTCGTCACGCGTTGCAGCGGTCACGCAGCACACTCCTCGATCGGGCGGGGCGGAAGGTCCGCCACACTCTATTACGCCTCGCGGGCGTCCAAGGGTGCACCGAGGCTCTCGTCCGCCCGGCGCACCAGCGGCAGCGCCGTGACCCCGGACGACGCGTCGCTCAGCGGCTCCACGGCCGCCCGGAAGCCCTCCAGCGCGTCCAGCTCGCGCCGCCGCGCCGACAGGAACCGCTGGAGGTGCGTGCTCGACAGGTTCACCGCGTCGATCGCGCCGTCCGCGGCCCGGTGGGCGCGCCCGGCGGCCTCCCGCACCCGCTCCACGTCGTCGGCCAGCGCCCGGTCGGTCACCGCGAACATCGCGGCCGAGGCGATCACCGCGAACCCGGTCGGCCCGCACAGGAACACCCGCCGGTCCAGCAGCCACCTCAGCAGCTCGGGGTCGGTGTCCAGGGCGGCCACCACGGCGGCGTCGCTGGGCACGAACATGATCGTCCCGTAGATCGCGTCGGCCCACCGCTGGTAGCCCTTGCCGGCCAGCTCGGCGGCCCGCGCCCGGATGTTGCGCACGTGCACGCGCAGCGCGTCGGCCCGCTCGTTCGGGTCGTCGGTCTCGACCGCCTCGGCCCACGTCGCCATGCTCATCTTCGCGTCCACGGGCACCTGCCGGCCGCCGCCCACGGCGAGCACCAGGTCCGGCCGCACGGACCCGCCGCCCGCGACGTCGACCTGCACCTCGAAGTGGACGCCCTGGCGCAGCCCGAGCGCCCGCGCGGTCTCCACCAGCACCTTCTCGCCCAGCTCGCCGCGACCGCTGACGGACGAGAACGCGACCTCGTACCGCTGCAGCTCCGCCCACTGCCGGTCGCCGCGCTCGCGCTCCGCGGCCACCGCGGCCAGCGCGGCGTCGGTGCGCCGCACGCTGTCCTGGTAGAGCCGGTGCAGGAACACCAGGGCGCCCGCGAGCAGGAGCGCCACGACCACCGCCGCCGTGCTGAGGACCGCCGTCACACCGCAGATCATTCCGCATCGCCGTGAGATCACACGTTCGAGCGACACGCCGAGACCCCCTGCCGGGCTCCGCCACCGGCCGGCCCTAGCGTGTGCCGGCATGAGGTTCCTGCACACCTCCGACTGGCACGTGGGCCGGACCTTCCACGGTCGGGACCTGCTCCGCGAACAGGAGGCGGTGCTGGGCGGCCTGGCCGACCTGGTGTCCGACGAGCGGGTCGACGTGGTCGTGGTGGCGGGCGACCTGTTCGACCGGGCGGTGCCGAACGCGGAGGCCGTCGCGGTGTGCTCGCGGGTCCTCAAGCGGATCCGGGCGGCCGGCGCGCGGATCGTGGTCACGCCCGGCAACCACGACTCGGCGACGCGGCTGGGCTTCCTCGGGGCGTTCGCCGAGGCGGGCGGGCTGCACCTGCGCACGCGCGTGGCCGAGCTGCACGAGCCGGTGCTGTTCACCGACGAACACGGGCCGGTCGCGGTGTACGGCATCCCGTTCCTGGAGCCGGAGACGGCGCGGCACGCGCTGGGCGTGCCGGACGCCAAGGGCCACGCGGGCGTGCTCGCCGAGGCCATGCGGCGGGTGCGGGAGGACCTGGCCCGGCGCGCCGGCGCCCGGTCGGTGGTGCTGGCGCACGCGTTCGTGACCGGCGGCGAGCCGTGCGAGTCGGAGCGCACCATCGCGGTGGGCGGCGTGCAGGACGTGTCGGGCTCGGTGTTCGCCGGGGTCGACTACGCGGCGCTGGGCCACCTGCACGGGCAGCAGACCCTGGCCGACCACCTGCGGTACTCGGGCAGCCCGGTGGCGTACTCGTTCTCCGAGGCCCGGCACGACAAGCTGGTGTGGCTGGTGGAGCTGGACGCGGGCGGCCTGGCGGGCGTGGAGAGGCGGGGCCTGCCCGTGCCGCGGCCGCTGGCGACCCTCGGCGGCGAGCTGGAGGAGCTGCTGGCGGCGGCCGAGCACGAGGCGGTGGCGGACCACTTCCTGTCGGTGACGCTGACCGACCGGGTGCGCCCGCTGGACGCGCTGCGCCGCCTCCAGGCGAGGTTCCCGCACGCGGTGCACGTGGAGTGGCGGCCGGCGGAGGGGCGGGCGGGCGACCTGCGGTTCGCCGAGCGCGTGCGCGGCCGCACCGACGAGGAGGTCGCGTGCTGCTTCGTCGAGGACGTGCGCGGCGACCGGCCGGGTGAGCGGGAGCTGGCGCTGCTGCGCGAGGCGTTCGCCGCGGCGGCCCGGGAGGTGGACCGGTGAAGCTGCACCGGCTGGCGGTGAGCGGGTTCGGCCCGTACGCGGAGCGCGAGGAGGTCGACTTCGACCTGCTCGGCGCGGACGGGTTGTTCCTGCTGCACGGCGACACCGGCGCGGGCAAGACGACGCTGCTCGACGCGGTGGCGTTCGCGCTGTTCGGGAAGGTTCCGGGCGCGCGCGGCGACGTGAAGCGGCTGCGCTGCGACTACGCCTCGCCGGACACGCCGACGTTCGTCGAGCTGGAGCTGACCGTGCGGGGCAGGCGGTTCCTGGTCCGGCGCAGCCCCGAGTACGACCGGCCCAAGCGGCGCGGCGACGGCGTCACCCGCCAGCAGGCGCAGGTGTCGCTGACCTGGCTGGCCGGCTGGGAGGGCGAGGGCCACACCCGCATCGACGACGTGGCGCGCGAGATCGACGCCCTGCTCGGCATGACCGCCGACCAGTTCTTCCAGGTCGTGCTGCTGCCGCAGGGCGAGTTCGCGCGGTTCCTGCGCGCGGAGACCGTCGAGCGGGAGAAGCTGCTGGAGAAGCTGTTCGGCACCGAGCGGTTCCTGGACGTGGAGAAGTGGTTCCGCGAGCACCGCCGCGAGCGGCGCCAGGAGGTGGAGCGGCTCGGCCTGGTCAACCGCGACCTGGTGCAGCGGGTCGCGGAGGCCGGGGCGGAGGAGCCGCCGGAGGTGGCCGACCCCGAGTGGCTCAGCTCGCTGCTCAAGCGGCTGGACGAGGACGGTCGCGAGGCCGGGCAGCGGGCCGGCGAGGCGCTGGCGCTGCGCGCGGAGGCGGAGCGGGCCTGGCAGGGCGCCCGTGCGCTGGACGAGCGCGTGCGGCGGGTCCGCGACGCGCGCCGGGCGCTCGACCGGTACGCCGAGGAGGAACCGGACCTGCGGGCGCGGGTCGCGGAGCTGGACGCGGCCCGGCGGGCCGCCGCGGTGGTGCCCGCGCGGACCGCGCAGGACCGGCTGGAGGCCGCGCTGGCGCAGGCCGGGGCGCGGGAGCGGGCGGCGGGCGCCGCAGTGGCCGCCCTCGGGTACGGCGGCACGGACCTGCGCGGCGACGCCGAGCGGTGCCGCGAGGAGTCCGGCGCGCTGACCACCCTGGCCGCCGAGGCGCTGAAGCAGGAGGAGGACCGGCGGCGCGTCGCGCACCTGGAGCAGTCGATCGCGGCCACGTCCCGGGACCTGGCGGTGCTGGTGTCCCAGCTCGACGAGGTGCCCGCCCGGCTGGCGGCGGCGCGGTCGGCGGTCGAGGAGTCGGGGCTGGCCGCCGCGCGGCTGACCCAGGTCGCCGGGCTCGCGGCCGCGGCGGCGGAGCTGCCGCGCGTCGAGGCGGCGTTCCGCGCGGCCGACGAGGCGCGGCGCGGCGCCGTGGACGAGCACCAGCGGGCCCGGGACGCGCTGCTGCGGGTGCGGCAGGAGCGGCTGGAGGGCATGGCCGTCGAGCTGGCGGCCGGGCTGCGGCCCGGCGAGGCGTGCCCGGTGTGCGGGTCGGACGAGCACCCCGCGCCCGCGCGGCCCCTGCCGACGGCCGTGACGGCGGCGGACGAGGACGCGGCGGCCGACGTGGAGCAGCGGGCGGCCGACCGGCGGGTGCGGGCCGAGCAGGAGGCGCAGAAGCTGGAGAGCCGGCTCGCCCACCTGCGGGAGCAGCTCGGCGACCGCTCCCCCGACGAGCTGGAGCGCGAGCACCGCTCGGTGCTGGCGCTGGCCGGGCGGGCCGAGGCGGGTCAGGCGGAGCTGGCCGAGCTGGAGCGGCAGGTGGAGGACGCGCTCGACCGGCGCGGCCGGCTGGAGCGGGACCTGGAGCGGGCGGGCGCGCAGCGGGACGAGCTGGTCGCGGCGGTCGCGGAGCGCGCGGCGCGGCTGGAGGAGGCGCGCGGCGACTTCCCGGACGTGGTGGCGCGCCGGGCGCACCTGTCCGACCTCGCCGACGCGCTCACCGACCTGCACGCGCGGCGGGTCGCGGTGGCCGAGCACGCCGAGCGCCTGGCCGAGCAGCGGCTGGAGGTGTCGCGGCTGGCGGCGGGGGCGGGGTTCGCCGACGTCGCCGAGGCCCTGGCCGCGGCGCGCCCCGACGCCGCGCTGGCCGAGCTGGAGGAGCGCGTCCGCCGGGCGGAGCACGCCCGCGCCGCCGCCGAGAGCACCCTGGTCGAGCTGGCCGACGTCGACCCGGCCGCCGAGGTGGACGTGGCGGGCGCCGAGGCGCGGTTCCGCGAGGCCACCGAGGTCGCCACGCGGGCGTCCGGCGCCCGGGACGAGGCCCTCCGGCGCGCGGCGCGGGCCGCCGACCTGGCCGGGCAGCTGCGCGCGGCGTGGGCGCGGCTGGAACCGGTGCAGGCGGCGTTCGACGAGCTGGACGCGCTGACCGACGTGATCAACGGCCGGGGGCAGAACAGCCGCAGCATGACCCTGCGCACCTACGTGCTGGCCGCGCGGCTGGAGGAGGTCGCGGTGGCCGCGAGCGCCCGCCTGGAGCGCATGAGCCAGGGCCGCTACCGGTTCGTGCACTCGGTGGAGGCCGGGCCGCGCGGCACCAGGGGCGGGCTGGGCCTGGACGTGCTGGACGACTACTCGGGGCTCCAGCGGCCGGCGAAGACGCTGTCGGGCGGCGAGTCGTTCCTGGCGTCGCTGGCGCTGGCGCTGGGGCTGTCGGACGTGGTGGCGGCCGGTGCGGTGCTGGACACGCTGTTCATCGACGAGGGCTTCGGCACGCTGGACGCGGAGACGCTGGAGCTGGTGATGACCACGTTGGACGAGCTGCGCGCGGGCGGCCGGGTGGTCGGCCTGGTGTCCCACGTGGACGAGCTGCGGCAGCGCATCCCGACCCGCCTGCGGGTCCGCAAGGCCCGCGCGGGCTCGACGCTCGAACTGACGGCCTGACCGAGGGGTTCGGGGTGACGCCGGGCGCTCCGTGGCGCGGTGCGGTGGTCGTGGTCGCGTTCCTGTGCAGGCGGTGGCGGGCCTGCTCGTGCCCGCGGGCGCGGTCGCCACGTGGCGGCAGGTCCTCCTCGCCCGGGAGGGCCAGATCACCGAGCGGTCCACCAGGGCCGTCGAGGCGCCTTCGTGCGCAACCGCGCGCCGCGGGAGACCGGGGCGCACGAGCCCGGCGACGGCCCCGGCGAGCGGCAGCCGCGGATGCGGCTGCGCCGGCTCGGGGCCGACCGGTCCTAGCCCTGCTCCCAGGTCGCGGTGTCGGGGTCGATGCCGTGGGCGCGCGCGTCGGCGTCGATGATCCGGCGGAACCACGCGGCGAGGCCGGCGCGGACGCCGTCGTAGTGGGCGGCGTACCCCGGGTCGGTCTCGAACACCCGGCCCAGGCAGACCTGCATCCGCCGGGTGAGGGGGAAGTACGAGGCGAAGACCTCGCGGTGCCGCTCGACGAGCCGGTTCGCCTCCGGGCTGCCCGGTTCGACGCCGGCGTCCATCGCGTCGCCGAGGGCGCGTTCGAAGTCGGTGACGGCCTCGGCGACGGCCCGCCACTCCTCCGGGCCGCGGGCGGCCGAGCGCTCGGCGTACTGGAGCCACTGCGTCGTGCCCCCGTAGCGCCGGCGGGCTTCGGCGGACCAGTCCGGGTCCCACCGGGGTCCGAAGACCTCGGCCTGCTGCTCGGCGGTGAGCAGCAGGCCGCGCTCGTGGGCGTCGATCATCCGCTCCAGCCCGGCGTCGAGCCGCCGGAGCCGGTCGATCCGCTCGGCGACCCGGGCGCGCTGCTCGCGCAGCGCGCCCGGCACGTCCGCGACCGTGTCGTCCAGGATGGCCCGGATCCCGTCCAGGCCGAGGCCCAGCTCGCGGTAGACGACGATGCGGTGCAGGCGTTCCAGGTCGCCGGCGGTGTAGAGCCGGTACCCGGCGACCGTGCGCAGCGACGGTCGCGCCAGGCCGATCTCGTCCCAGTGGTGCAGCGCGCGGACCGTCACGCCCAGCCGCGCCGACACCTGGCCGACGGTCAGGCCGTCGGTGCCGTCGGTGCCGGCATCGGGGGCGTCACGCATGTTCCACATCGTCGCCGCGGCCGGCGGCCGGCGGGGTGATCCCGATGGCCGCCAGGTTCCGCGCCTCCTCGCCGTCGGGGTCGAAGACCTTCGCCGCGGTGAGGACGACCCGCGCGTGCTCGGGCGTGATCACCTCCACGTCGCGGGTGTTCCAGGGGGTGTCCCGCGGCCCGTCGACCGAGTCCGGCCGCAGCGCGCGGCAGGCCGCGACCAGGGAGTCGACCTGGCCGAGCACGCACGAGAAGCTGACGCTCATCGCCGGCGCGCGCTCGGGCACCTCCTCCGCCGAGACGAGGAGCACGTCCTGGAACGCCCACCGGCGCAGGTGCACGAGCCTGCCGGGGATGCCGAACAGCTCGAAGAAACCGAGCCCGCGCGTCCAGAAGTCCACCGAGGCCGCCAGGTCGGCCGTGGGGATCGTCACGAACGCGGGCATCCCGTAGATGCCGCGGAACGGCTCCGGCGGGACCGCGTCCGGGCCGGGCGTCGGCACGGGGCTGATCTCGAAAGCGTCGTAGTAGTTGCCCATGTGCCCCACCCTGCGGCCTCACGCGGCGTGAGGGTCAAGCCGGGAACCGGCCCGGTTCACCGCCGGGCGGCCCGCACCGGCACGACCTGGCCGGACAGCGCCTCCTGGTCGCCCTCCCGCTCGACGGCGGGCTCGCCGGGCACCACGACCAGCGCGATCTCCTCGGCGATCTCGTCCACGGTGCGGTCGCTGGTGCCGCGCACGACGAGGTCGGCCAGCCACGGCAGCCCGTCCAGCGCCTCGACCCTGGTGATCCCGTGCAGCACCGGCAGCACCACCTGGTCGCCCTCGACCCGCGGCGTCCCGGTCGCGGTCGGCTCGAAGAACCCCGGCGACAGGACCACCACGCCGAACCGGCTGCACGCGAGGCCGCGCTCCAGCCGCTTCGCCAGCGAGTCGCCGATGGCCAGCTCGAACTCGTCCAGCCACACCGACGCGCCCCGCGCCCGGAGCGCCTCGGCGAGCGGGCGGGCGACCTCCTCGCGGTCCTCCACGACGTGCAGCACGAACACGTCGCGCAGGCCGTCGGCCGCGCCCCGCTCCCGGACCACGCCCAGGCGCGGTTCGCCGGCCACCGGCTGCGCGGACGCGGGCGGCAACCGCTCGGCCAGCCACCTGACGCGCAGGTCCAGGTCGCCGGACGCGCTGCCGAGGTCGCCGACGACGCGCCACCGGCCCGGCCACGGCACGGTCAGCTCGAACGACGACCCGGTCGCCCACCCGCCGACGTAGGCGTACTTCCGGCCGCGCATCATCCGCGCGTAGTTGGGGCCGTCGACGAGGCGCACGCTGGCCGCGGGGCCGTCCAGGCTCACGCGCGCCACCGCGCCCGCGGGCTGCCGGGTCGGCTCGGTGCACCAGAACCTGCCCGGTCTCCCCGCCGCGCGGCGCACGTCCCGCGTCCGGCCGAGGCGCAGCAGCAGCCGCCAGTTCGGGGCGGGCCGGAGCACCAGCAGGAGCAGCAGCGCGGTTTCCGCGCCCAGGACCAGCGGCCAGTTCTCGGCGAGCCATTCGAACATGACCGGAGCCCTCTCGGCGGGATGTCACCAAGGGGCCATCCTGGTGAACCCGGGAGCGCGGGTCAAGGGAGTGCGCGGCGCGCCGGGAACGCCGTTCGCGCCGGAAAAGCTACTCGTTCGCCGGGGCCAGGAGCCCGCCCCGGTAGGCGGCGGCCTGGAGCTCGAACAGCTCGGCGTAGTGGCCGCCCAGGGCCATCAGCTCCTCGTGCGTGCCCTGCTCCACGACCCGGCCCTGGTCGAGCACGACGATCCGGTCGGCGTTGCGGATGTTCGCCAGCCGGTGCGTCACCAGGATCGTGGTGCGGCGCGCGGTCGCCTCGCGCAGCCCCGCGAACACGCGCGCCTCGGCCTTCGCGTCCAGCGCGGCCGTCGGCTCGTCGGCCACCAGCACGGCGGCGTCGCGGTACATGCCGCGGGCGATGCCCATGCGCTGCCACTGGCCGCCGGACAGGTCCTGGCCGTCGTTGAACTGCCGGGACAGCACGGTGTCGGGGCCGCCGGGCAGCGAGTCCAGCACCTCGTCCGCGCCGGACCTCGCCACCGCGTCCCGGTAGGCGGGCTCGTCGTCCCGTTCCAGCCGGCCGACCAGCACGTTGTGCCGCGCGGTCATCGGCCACCGCGCCGGGTCCTGCGCGATCACCGCGATCGACGAGTGCACCAGGTCCGGGTCGGCCTCCGCCAGGTCCACGCCGTCCCAGCGGACCGAGCCCGACGTGGCCGGGTAGAGGCCGGTGAGCACCTTGCCCAGGGTGGTCTTGCCCGAGCCGTTCTCGCCGACCAGCGCGACGACCTCGCCCCGCTCCACGGTCAGGTCCACGTCGCGCAGCGCGGGCCTCTTCCCGCCCGGGTAGGTGAAAGACACGTTCTCCAGGGTGATCCGCTCCGGGTCGGCGGGCGGCCGGACCCCGGAGCGCGCCTGGGCCCGCTCCGCGCCCTCGGCGAGCAGCTTCTTGTAGAAGTCGATGTAGAACGAGTCCTCGTAGAGGGAGTTGACCGCGCGGGTCGTGCCGGCCAGCGACGAGAACCCGGTGCGCATGGCCAGCACCGCCGTGCCCGCGAGCGCCAGCTCCATCGCCCCGGTGTGCAGCAGCAGGCCCAGCACCAGGTAGGCGACGCCCGTGCCGACGCCGGCGAGCGCCCGGCCGACCAGCCGCACGAGGTTCGTCCGGTGCGCCATCCGGATCTCGTCGACGACCAGGCTGTCGGCGATCCTGCGGTGCTCGGCCAGCAGCCGCTCCTGGAGGGTCAGCGCGTGCCGCTCGAGGGCGAAGTCGCGGTCCGTGGCGACCTCCTCCACCACGCCCTTGCGGGTGTTGCGGGTGACCGAGTCCAGGAAGTGCTCGTAGCGCAGCTTGGACGCGCGCGCCGCCGCCCACGCGTTGGCCAGGGCGGCCAGCAGCAGCGCGGGCGCGAGCCAGGGGTTGAGGAACCCGACCGTGACCACCGCGGCCACCAGCGAGATGCCGCCGGAGAGCAGGTCGGCCAGGTAGCGGAGGCTGGACTCCAGCGAGCGGACGCCGCGCCGGCCGCCCTGGCGGGCCAGCTCGCGGAAGTCGGCGTCCTCGAACGCGAGCAGCTGCGCCCGCACGAGCACCGCCGTGACCTCGTCGTTCGCCGCCCGGGTGACGCGCGGCCGCAGCGAGCTCTCCACCGCGGACACGGCCGTGTCGAGCAGCGCGCGGACCACCAGCGAGCCCACCACCACGGCCAGCGCGGGCAGCGCCCGGACCACGCGGTCGGGCGTGGGGCCGTCGCGGAGCAGCGCGGTGAACACGTCCGCCGTGGCCAGCAGGCCGAACGCGGTGACGCACCCCGAGGCGACGTGCACCGCGCCCGCCAGCACCGTGAGGCGCGGCGAGGTCGCCCACGCCAGGCGTGCCACCGCCGCCACCGCCGCGGGCAGGCTGCGCAGCGCCTTGCCGAGGCTCACCGACACCCCGCCGCGACGGCGGGCCCACTGGGGGGTGGCGACGTTCTCCACCCCGATCAGCACACTGCTCATGCACCCAGGGAACGGAACTTCCCCGGATCTGCCAACCACTTTCGCCGTCGGCGCAGGCAGTCGCTTCGGAGGGGCGGAATTGTCGTACCCCTGTGGGACGATCGGAGCGGGCCGCGATCTCGTTCGCGCGGATGAGGCGACATCATTTCACGACCGGCACCCCTAAAGGGTTCCTCCGCTCGGTTCACCTTTCCCCTTTGCGCAGCGCACGGTGACCACACCCCTTCACGACGAGGCATTTTCGCGGAGATCTTCGGCGATGACGAGTGAACGTGAATTCAGCCGTTCGAATTAACACAAACGTGCTACGTTCGCTTTGTTTCAGGTGCGAAAACACCACGCCGACGGAGGGAAGTCGATGCGCTCCGCACTCGTGAAATCCTTGCTCGCCATTCTCCTGGTGTCGTCCTCCACCGGCGTCGCCGCGGCCGCCGCCGAACCCGCGCGCCCCGAGGGGGCCGGGCCGGCGACGGAGAGGCAGTGGTCGGGTTGGGAGGACCTGGGCGGGGTGCTCCTCGCCGGGCCGACCGTCTCCTCGTGGTCGGCGGGCCGGCTGGACGTCTTCGCCCGCGGCACCGACAGCGCCGTGTGGCACAAGTGGTGGGACGGGTCCTCGTGGTCCGGCTGGGAGAGCCTCGGCGGCGTCATCATCGACAACCCCGCCGCCGTCTCCTGGGGGCCCAACCGCATCGACCTCTTCGCCCGGGGCACCGACAACCACCTCTGGCACAAGTGGTGGGACGGCTCCTCCTGGCTGGGCTGGGAGAGCCTCGGCGGCGCCATCACCGCCGGCCCCGCCGTCGCCTCGTGGTCCGGCAACCGGCTCGACGTCTTCGCCCAGGGCACCGACCACCAGCTCTGGCACAAGTGGTGGGACGGCTCGTCCTGGCTGGGCTGGGAGAGCCTCGGCGGCGTGTTCAAGGACAACCCCGCGGCCGTCTCCTGGGGGCCCAACCGCATCGACGTCTTCGTCCAGGGCACGGACGACCACCTGTGGCACAAGTGGTGGGACTGAGGTCCCGGCGCCCGGCCCCCGGGCCGGCCGGAGCGCCGCGGCGCCCCCGGTCGACCCGGGGGCCGGGCGTCAGCGCACCATGTCCTTGCGCAGCTCGCGCGGCAGGGCGAAGGCGATCTTCTCGTTCGCCGTGGTGATCTCCTCGACCTGCCCGTAGCCGCGGTCGGCCAGGTGCTCGAGCAGGTCCATCACCAGGATGTCCGGCACCGACGCGCCCGAGGTCACGCCGACCGTGGTGACGCCGTCGAGCCACGCCTCGTCGACCTCGCGCGCGTAGTCGATCAGGTGGGCGGCCTTCGCGCCCGACTGGAGCGCCACCTCCACCAGCCGCACCGAGTTGGACGAGTTCTTCGACCCGACCACCAGCACCAGGTCGCACTCCGGCGCCATGGTCTTCACCGCGGTCTGCCGGTTGGACGTGGCGTAGCAGATGTCGTCCGACGGCGGCTCCTGGAGGTCCGGGAACCGCTCCTTGAGCTGCCGCACGCGCACCATGGTCTCGTCGACCGACAGCGTGGTCTGGGACAGCCAGACCACCTTGGACGGATCGCGCACCTCGACCTTGTCCACGTCCTCGGCGGTGTCGACGAGCTGGATGTGCTCGGGGGCCTCGCCCTGCGTGCCCTCGACCTCCTCGTGCCCCTCGTGGCCGATGAGCAGGATGTCGTAGTCCTCGCGGGCGAAGCGCTTGGCCTCGTTGTGGACCTTGGTGACCAGCGGGCACGTGGCGTCGATGGTGCGCAGCGAGCGCGAGGCCGCCTCCTCGTGCACGGCGGGCGACACGCCGTGGGCGGAGAACACCACCAGGGCGCCCTCGGGCACCTGGTCGGTCTCGTCGACGAAGACCGCGCCCCGCGCGGACAGCGTCTCGACGACGTGCTTGTTGTGGACGATCTCCTTGCGCACGTAGACCGGGGCGCCGTACTGCTCCAGCGCCTTCTCCACCGTCACCACGGCACGGTCCACGCCGGCGCAGTAGCCACGCGGCTTCGCCAGGAGCACTCGCTTGTCCATGTGCCCAGGGTACGGCGTGCCAGGTGTAGGCATCCGGCGGCCGACTGCGGCAGGCTGTAACCATGAAGCCACTGCCGCTGCCCGTCCGCCTCGCCGCGGGACTGGCGGTCACCGCCGTCGAGCAGGCCCGCAAGCTGCCGCAACAGCTGGTGGGGCTCCCGGTGACCGTGGTCAGCGAGGCGTTGCAGCTGTCCATGCGGGTCCAGCAGCGGGTGACCGAACTCGCAATCAAGGGTGACGACGTGCTGGCCGTGCTGCGACCGGCCGAGCAGGAGCCCGAGTGGGCGACCTTCGACGAGGACGAGGACGAGGTCACCGGCCTCCGCCCGGACCCGGACCTGGACGACGAGGACGAGGACGAGGACGACCGGGACGGGGTCCGCCGGCCCGCCGAGGACCCGTGGGCCGAGGAGGAGCGGGCCCTGGCCGCGGAGTCGCCCGCGGTGCTGCCGGAGTACGACCAGCTCACGCTGCCGCAGCTGCGGGCCCGGCTGCGCACGCTGTCCGCGGCGGACCTGGAGCAGCTGCTCGCGCACGAGCGCACGCACGCCGCGCGCCCCGAGTTCACCGGGATGCTGACGCGGCGCCTCGCGAACCTGAAGTCCGGCGGCTGACGGGTGGCGGAGGAGAGGTCCGGTCCTGAGAGGTCCAGTCCGGAGAACCCGTGGCCGGTGCGCACGGTGGCGCGCAAGATCTTCGACTGGATCAACCGCCTGGGTGACGTGTGGGTGGAGGGCCAGGTCACCCAGCTGAGCGCCCGCCCCGGCACGTCGACCGCGTTCCTCACCCTGCGCGACCCCTCGGCGGACATGTCGATGCAGCTCACCGCGCCCGTGGGCGTGGTGCGCGAGCTGCAACTGGCCGAGGGCAGCCGCGTGGTGGTGCACGGCAAGCCGCACTTCTACCCCAACCGCGGCACGCTGAGCCTGCGCGTGGACGAGATCCGGCAGGTCGGCATCGGCGAGCTGCTGGCCCGGATCGAGCGGTTGAAGAAGCTGCTGGCCGCGGAGGGCCTGTTCGACCCGCGGCGCAAGCGCAGGCCGCCGTTCCTGCCGAACAAGATCGGCCTCATCACCGGCCGCGCGTCGGCCGCGGAGCGGGACGTGCTGACCAACGCGCACGCGCGGTGGCCGGGCGCGCGGTTCCGGGTGGTGAACGTGGCCGTGCAGGGCGTGTCGGCCGTGCCGCAGATCCTCACCGCACTGTCGACACTGGACCACGACTCCGAAGTGGACGTCATCGTGCTGGCCCGCGGCGGCGGCAGCGTCGAGGACCTGCTGCCGTTCTCGGACGAGGCGCTGTGCCGGGCGGTGGCGGCCTGCCGCACGCCGGTGGTGTCGGCGATCGGGCACGAGCCGGACACGCCGCTGGTGGACCACGTCGCGGACCTGCGCTGCTCGACGCCGACCGACGCGGGCAAGCGGGTGGTGCCGGACGTGGCGGAGGAGACCCAGCGCGTCCGCCAGATGCGCGACCGGGGCCGCCGCGCCCTGCGCGCCTGGGTGGACCGCGAGGAGAAGCTGCTGGCGTCGCTGCGGACCAGGCCGGCGCTGGCCGACCCGCACGGCCCGCTGGACCGGCGCGCCGAGGACGTGGACCGGCTGCGGGAGCGGTCCCGGCGCGCGGTGCGCAACCGGCTCGACGCGGAGGCGACCGGCCTGACCGCCACGCGCGCCCGCTTGACGACCCTCGGGCCGGCCGCCACGCTGGCCCGGGGGTACGCGGTGGTGCAGCTCGTCACGCCGGACGGCGAGGTGGGCGGGGTGCTCCGGTCGACCTCCCAGGCGCCCCCCGGCGCCCGCCTGCGGGTGCGCGTGGCCGACGGGGCGGTGCACGCGGTCGTGGCCACCGGCGACGGCGACGGCGACGCGGCACGGGCAGGCGACCCGGCACGAGCCGGTGGCGCGGCACGGGCCGGCCGGAACGGCGCACCGGCACCCGCCCGGTCGAGCGACACCCCGGCACCAGCCGGCACGAACGACGACCCGGCACCAGCCGGTACGAACGACGAGCCGGCACCAGCCGGCGAAGACGGCAACCCGGCGCGAGCCGGCGAGAGCGGCACCCCGGCGCGGACCGGCGACGACGGCGGTCCGGCGCACGCCGGCGGTGACGGCGGTCGGGAGGAAGGAGGCGGTGGTGCCGAACCCGGCACGTGAGCCCACGTTCCTGCCCTTGACGATGGCCGCCGCGAACGAGGCGGACGACGAGGGCGCGCGCACCGTGCGCGACCGGGCGGAATCGGCCGACCGGGCCGCGGCCGACTGCTGGCTGGCGCTGGTGGCCGGCTGCACGTCCGGCAGGCAGGCGCTGGTCGACCGGCTGCACGACCTGTCCGAGGCGACCTGCGGCTACGCCGGGGCGCGGTGGTGGACGGGCCGGGGCTCGGTGCACCGCACGCGCGTCACGGCCGCCGAGCACCGCATCGACGACGCGGTGCGCGAGGGCGACGGCGCGGAGTTCGCCGAGGCGTTCATCGGCTACGACCAGGCGGTGGCCACGGTCGTGGCGCACGTCAAGAGCAGATTGGGGAAGTCGGTCACGTGAGCGAGCCCGCAGCCGGAGAGCTGGGCGTCGAGGAACTGGGCTACGAGCAGGCCAGGGACGACCTGGTGGAGGTGGTCCGCAGGCTGGAGGCCGGCGGCCTGTCGCTGGACGAGTCGCTGAGGTTGTGGGAGCGGGGCGAGGCCCTGGCGAAGACCTGCGAGCGGCTGCTCGCGGGCGCCCGCGAGCGGATCGATCAAGCACTGAGTGTGACCGAGGAGGACGTGGCCGAGGGGTGACGACGTGCGAGGATTGTTCTACCGCCGGGTAATCCACGCCGGTCGGTGACCAGTCCGGCAGCCGCACCAGGGAGCGCCACATGACCAGCAGCCCGTCCGAGCGTCGTCGCGAAGCACCCGACCGGAACCTCGCGCTGGAGCTCGTCCGGGTGACCGAGGCGGCCGCGATGGCCGCCGGGCGCTGGGTCGGCCGCGGCGACAAGAACGGCGGCGACGGCGCGGCCGTGGACGCCATGCGCAAGCTCATCGGCACCGTGTCGATGCGGGGCGTCGTGGTGATCGGCGAGGGCGAGAAGGACGAGGCGCCCATGCTGTTCAACGGCGAGGAGGTCGGCGACGGCAACGGGCCGGAGTGCGACGTTGCCGTCGACCCGATCGACGGCACCACGCTGATGGCCAAGGGCATGCCGAACGCGCTGGCCGTGCTCGCGGTGGCCGAGCGCGGCGCGATGTTCGACCCGTCCGCGGTGTTCTACATGGAGAAGCTGGCCACCGGGCCGGAGGCGGCGGACGTCATCGACATCACCGCGCCGATCGCGGAGAACGTCCGGCGGGTCGCCAAGGCCAAGCACTCCGACGTGTCCGACGTGGTCGTGTGCGTCCTGGACCGGCCCCGGCACGAGTCGATCGTGCGGGACGTGCGCGCGGCGGGCGCCCGCGTCCACTTCATCTCCGACGGCGACGTGGCGGGCGCGATCTCGGCGGCCCGCCCGAACACCGCCATCGACCTGCTGGTGGGCATCGGCGGCACGCCCGAGGGCATCATCGCGGCGGCGGCGCTGAAGTGCATGGGCGGCGCGATCCAGGGCAGGCTGTGGCCGAAGGACGACGAGGAGCGGGCCAGGGCGCTGGCCGCCGGGCACGACCTCGACCGGGTCCTGACCACCGACGACCTGGTGCGCGGCGACAACGTGTTCTTCTGCGCGACCGGCGTCACGGACGGGGACCTGGTGCGCGGCGTGCGCTACCGGGCGGGCGGCTGCACCACCCAGTCGATCGTGATGCGCTCCAAGTCCGGCACGGTCCGCATGATCGACGGCTTCCACCGGATGGACAAGCTCCGCGAGTACGCCTCGGTGGACTTCGACGTCCCGGCGGGCGGCGTGGACGCCCTGCCGCCGCTGCCCTGACCGGCGACCGGCTGTCAACTGTCAATCCGCGCTACCGGCCGATCGGCTGTGTTGATCACGCTGCGTTCATCCCTAGTTTCCGATCTGTCGCCGACAACCCTGCGTCGGCGGCGGAGAGGAAGCGATGAAGGTACGTACCCTGTTCACCGCCTTCGCGGTGGCGATCGGCGCGGCGCTCGCGAGCGCGGCCGGGGCGGCGGCGGCCCCGGCGGCGGACGGCGAGGTCACCCCGTTCATCGTGGGCGGCGGCAACGCCACGCAGACCTACTCGTTCATGGTGTCCCTGCAGAGCACCTCGGGTAGCCACTTCTGCGGCGGCTCGCTGATCAAGGCCAACTGGGTGGTCACGGCCAAGCACTGCGTGCAGGGCCGGTCGGCGTCGTCGATCCGGGCCCGCATCGGCACGACCAACCGCACCAGCGGCGGCACGGTCGCGTCGGGCGCCCAGGTCGTCACGCACCCCAGCTACGACATCGCGCTGGTCCGCCTGGCCACGTCGGTGAGCCAGACGCCGATCGCCGTGGCGTCGTCCTCGGGCGCGGTCGGCACCGCCACCCGCATCATCGGCTGGGGCCAGACCTGCGCCCCCGCCGGCGGCTGCGGCGCGCCGGTCACGCTCCAGGAGCTGAACACCTCGATCGTGTCCGACGGCAGCTGCCTGGGCATCTACGGCTCGTACGAGATCTGCACCAACAACCCCGGTGGCCGGGCGGGCGCCTGCTACGGCGACTCGGGCGGCCCGCAGATCAAGTCGGTCAACGGCACGTGGCAGCTGATCGGCGCCACCAGCCGCGCGGGCAACAACAGCTCCACCTGCGCCACCGCCCCGTCGATCTACATGGACGTGCCGGCGTTCCGCTCGTGGATCGGCCAGTACGCGGGCGCGGTCTGACCGCCGCACCCGCACCGCCGTTCGAGGGCCGTCCCACCTCCGGGTGGGGCGGCCCTTCCCCATTCGTTATCGACCGGACTGCAACGAAGCGCGCCACGGGGGCGTCACCAAGGGTGTCACCAGCACGAACCCGGGGGTGCGCGATGCGCAAGAAGACACTGACCGCGTTGGCCGCGCTGGCGGTGGTCCCGTTCCTGACCACCGCCTGCGCCACGGGCGGACCGGCCGCCGCGCCAACACCGTCCACTTCGGACTCCCCAGCGGTGTCCGCGCCCGCCGACCCGACGGCGTCGCCCGCGTCGCCCGCCCCCGAGCCCGAGCCGTCGCCCGAGCCCGCCGAACCGGCCCCCACCACGACCACACCGCGGCCCCAGCCCGCGCCGCCGCCCCCGCCGATGACCGTGCCCGGCACCCCGTGCGACATCGCCGACGGCGCGTGCGTGCGGTTGTCCACCAAGGAGTCCTGGCTGATCAGCGGCGGCCGGGTGAGCTACGGCCCGGTGCCGATCACCTCCGGCCGCCCCGGCTACGAGACGCCGGTGGGCACGTTCCCGGTGCTGTGGAAGGTCCGCGACGACTGGAGCCGCCCCTACAACGCGCCCATGCCGTTCTCCACCTACTTCGTGGGCAACGGCATCGCGTTCCACGAGGGCAGCCTCACCGAGCCGTCGCACGGGTGCGTCCACCTGTCACGTGAGGCCGCCTCGAAGTACTTCGACACCCTCCAGGTCGGCGCCCAGGTCCAGGTGACCGCTTGAGAATGTGAGCGGTTTGGGTCACACCTACCCCGGGGTAGCCGAACGGGCGAGGGGTGATTCGAGATGAAGAAGACGCTCGGTACTGCGACAGTCGCAGCGGCCGCGGCGGCCTTGTCCTTCGGCCTCGCGGCCCCCGCCAACGCTTCCACCGGCACGCCGTGCTCCATCGCGAACGGCGCGTGCGTGAAGTTGTCCACCAACCAGGCGTGGCTGATCTACAACGGGAGTGCCAGCTACGGGCCCGTCGCGGTGTCCCACGGCATGCCGGGGTACGAGACCCCGGTCGGCACGTACCCGGTGCTGCGCAAGGTGAAGGACGACTGGAGCGTTCCCTACAACGGGCCGATGCCCAACTCGGTGTACTTCACCACGAGCGGCATCGCGTTCCACCAGGGTGACACCTCGCAGAAGTCGCACGGCTGCGTGCGACTGGGCCCGCAGGAGTCGTTGACGTTCTACGACAACCTGTTCCCGGGCGAGCAGGTGCAGGTGGTGGCCTGACCCTTCCGGTATCGGGTCCCCGTCCCCTCCGCGGGGGGCGGGGACCCCGTCACGTCGCCGGGGCCGGGTTCGGCGGCTGGGACAGCGCGTTGCCCGGCACCGGGAAGACCGCGAGGTCCGCCCGCACCAGGACCGCCACGACCACCGCCGCGGCGGTCACCCGGCGTTGCTGGAGTGGCCGGGGAACAGGTGCGCCTCCGGGTTGAGCAGCACCGCGATGTTGTTGACCGCGGTGGCGGCCTCGCCGAACCCGGTGGCGATCAGCTTCACCTTGCCGGGGTACTGGGCGACGTCGCCCGCCGCGTAGACGCGCTCGCGGGCGGTGCGCATGGTGGTGTCCACCAGGACCGCCCGGTGGTCCAGCTCCAGGCCCCACGACTCGATGGGCCCGAGGTCGGCGGTGAAGCCCAGCGCGGCGACCACGGCCTGCGCGGGCAGCACCTCGCGACCGCCGCCCTTGAGGCCCAGCTCCACCTCGGCCAGCTCGGGGTCGCCGCGCAGCTCCAGCACCTCGGCGTCGGTGATGATCGGCACGCCGAGGTCGCGCACCTGCCGCACGGTCGGCGGGTGGGCGCGGAAGGTGGCGCGGCGGTGCACCACGGTGACGCTCGCCGCGATCGGGGCCAGGGCCAGCGCCCAGTCGAACGCCGAGTCGCCGCCGCCGACGACCACCACGTGCTGGCCGGTGTGCGCGGCGAGGGCGGGCACGAAGTGGACCACGCCCCGGCCGAGCCAGCCGTCGCCCGCGGGCAGCGGTCGCGGCTTGAACTCGCCGATGCCGGCCGTGATGAGCACGGAGCGCGCCTTGACCACCGCGCCGTCGGCCAGGCCGACGTGCAGCCGGTCGTCCACAGTGGACAGCGTGCGGGCCTGGCGGCCGAGCAGGTAGGTCGGCTTCCACTGGTCGGCCTGCCGCACCAGCCCGTCGACCAGCTCGCGCCCGCGCACGGCCGGGAACCCGGCCACGTCGAAGATCATCTTCTCCGGGTACATCGCGGTGATCTGGCCGCCCGCCTCGGGCAGCGCGTCGACCAGCGCGACGGACAGGTCCCGGAAGCCCGCGTAGTAGGCGGCGAACAACCCCGTGGGGCCCGCACCGACGATGAGCAGGTCGACCTCAAGGTCCATGACGACGACCATAGGTGTTCCGCGCCACTGTGCCCAGTTAGGCAAGGCGGTCCAAACTCGGTGTCATGGGTGAACAGGAGTACCGCGTCGAGCACGACACCATGGGCGAGGTCCGGGTGCCGGCCGACGCGCTGTGGCGTGCGCAGACTCAGCGCGCGGTGGAGAACTTCCCGATCTCCGGGCGCGGCCTGGAGCGGGCGCAGATCAGGGCGATGGGCCTGCTCAAGGCCGCCGCCGCGCGGGTGAACGAGCGGCTGGGGGTGCTGGAACCCGAAGTGGCCGGCGCCATCGCCGCCGCCGCCGACGAGGTGGCCGCGGGCGAGCACGACGCGCACTTCCCGGTGGACGTGTTCCAGACCGGGTCGGGCACCTCGTCGAACATGAACGCCAACGAGGTGATCGCGACCCTGGCGAGCCGGGCGCTCGGCCGGGACGTGCACCCGAACGACCACGTCAACGCCTCGCAGTCGTCCAACGACACGTTCCCGACGACCCTGCGGATCGCGGCGACCGAGGCCGTGGCGCGCGACGTGGTGCCGGCCCTGGAGCACCTGGCGGAGGTCCTGGAGGCGCGCGCCGCCGACTGGACGTCGCTGGTCAAGTCGGGCCGCACGCACCTGATGGACGCCGTGCCGGTCACCCTGGGCCAGGAGGTGGGCGCGTGGGCCACCCAGGTGCGCAACGGCGTCGAGCGGCTGACCGCGTCGCTGCCCCGCCTGGCGGAGCTGCCGATCGGCGGCACGGCCGTGGGCAGCGGCCTGAACGCGCCGGCGGGCTTCGGCACGGCCGTCTCGGCGGAGCTGGCGGAGGTCACCGGCCTGCCGCTGACCGAGGCGCGCGACCACTTCGAGGCCCAGGCCACCCAGGACGGCGTGGTCGAGGTCTCCGGCCAGCTCCGGGCGACCGCCGTGGGCCTCTACAAGATCGCCAACGACCTGCGCTGGCTGGGCTCCGGCCCCCGCACCGGCCTGGGCGAGCTGGCGCTGCCGGACCTCCAGCCGGGCTCGTCGATCATGCCGGGCAAGGTCAACCCGGTGATCCCCGAGGCGGTGATGATGGTGGTCGCCCAGGTGATCGGCAACGACGCCACGGTCGCGTTCGCCGGCTCGCAGGGCAACTTCCAGCTGAACGTGATGCTCCCGGTGATCGCCCGCAACGTCCTGGAGTCGTCGCGCCTCCTGGCCGCGGTCTCCCGCCTCCTGGCCGACAAGGTCCTCGTCGGCGCCGAGCCGCAGGTGGACCGGATGCGCGAGTACGCCGAGTCCTCCCCCTCCATCGTCACCCCCCTGAACCGCTACCTCGGCTACGAGGAGGCGGCCTCCATCGCCAAGCAGTCCCTCAAGGAGCGCAAGACCATCCGCGAGGTGGTCCTGGAACGGGGCCACGTCCCCACCAAGCTCACCGAACCCCAACTGGACGAGGCCCTGGACGTCCTGCGCATGGCCAAGGGCACCCCCTAACCCCGCGAGTCCTCCACCCGGACACCGCGAGTCGTACGCCCAGACCCACCGTGTCGTACGTTCCGACCGCGCGAGTCATGCGCCCGGCACCCGCGAGTCATGCGTTCCGACCGCGCGAGTCATGCGCCCGCGACCCGCGAGTCATGCGCTCCGGCCGGGCGAGTCATGCGCCCGGCACCCCCGAGTTCGGCGTCCGGCCCCCGGGGCCCTCGCCGACCGGCCTTTGTCGGTGGTCCGGTGCACCATGGTGGGCGTGCTGTTCACCGAAGTCGTCGAGACGTCCGCCGCCGTGGGGGCGACGCGCTCCCGCCTGGCCAAGGTCGGGGCCCTGGCCGACCTCATCCGCCGGGCGGGCGCGCCCGCCGAGGTGACGAGCACGCCCGCCGTGGTGTCGTTCCTGGTCGGCGCGCCCAGCCAGGGCCGCATCGGCGCGGGCTGGCGGACGGTGGTCGACCTGGACGTGCCGCCCGCCGCCGGCCCCTCGCTCACGGTGTCCGATGTGGACGGGGCGCTGGGCGCGTACGCCGCCATCGGCGGCAAGGGCTCGGCGGCGCGGCGGGTCGCGGCGCTGCGCGACCTGTTCTCCCGGGCCACCGCCGCCGAGCAGGACTTCCTCAAGCGCCTGCTCACCGGCGAGCTGCGGCAGGGCGCCCTCGAAGGGGTGATGCTGGACGCGATCGCCAAGGCCGCCGAGGTGCCCGGCGAGGTGGTGCGGCGGGCGTTCATGCTCTCGGGCAGCCTCACCGCGACCGCCACCGCCGCGCTGACCGGCGAGGCCGCGCTGGCGGCGTTCCGGCTGGAGGTGGGCCGCCCGGTCCGGCCGATGCTGGCCTCGCCCGCCGAGTCCCTGCCCGACGCCCTGGCCGAGCTGGGCGAGGTCACCGTGGAGCACAAGCTCGACGGCGCGCGCATCCAGGTGCACCGGGACGGCGACGTCGTCCGCGTCTTCACGCGCACGCTGCGCGAGGTCACCGGGACCGTGCCCGAGCTGGTCGAACTGGTCCGCGGCCTGCCGTGCGACTCGGTCGTGCTGGACGGCGAGACGCTGGCGCTCACCGACGACGGCAAGCCCCGCCCGTTCCAGGAGACGATGAGCCGCTTCGGCGCCCGGGACGTCCGCGAGCTGCTGCTCAGCCCCTTCTTCTTCGACTGCCTGCACCTGGACGGCCGCGACCTGCTCGACGAGCCGCTGCGCGCCCGGCTGGACGCCCTGCGCGAGGTCGCCGGCGACCACGTCATCCCCGGTCGGGTGAGGCCGACCGGGGAGGAGGCCGCCGCCGTGCTCGACGAGGCGCTGGCCGCCGGCCAGGAGGGCGTCGTGGTCAAGTCCCTGGACTCGGCCTACGCCGCCGGCCGGCGCGGCCGGGCGTGGCAGAAGGTGAAGCCGGTCCACACCCTCGACCTGGTGGTGACCGGCGTCGAGTGGGGCAGCGGCCGGCGCCGCGGCCTGCTGTCGAACCTGCACCTGGGCGCCCGCGACCCGGACGGCGGCCCGCCGGTCATGGTCGGCAAGACGTTCAAGGGCCTGACCGACGAGCTGCTGGCCTGGCAGACCCGCGAGCTCCTGGCCCGCGCGACCGAGCGGGACGACTGGCTGGTCACCGTCCGCCCCGAGCTGGTCGTCGAGATCGAGCTGGACGGCGTGCAGGTCAGCCCCCGCTACCCCGGCGGCGTGGCGCTGCGGTTCGCCCGCGTGGTCCGCTACCGGCCGGACAAGGACCCGGGCGAGGCCGACACCATCGACGCCGTGCGGGCCCTGCTGCCCGGCCCCGGTTTGTCGGAAAGCACCACCGGAGGCGCCTGAGGACACCCGGGTGCTGTGCGCACGACCAGGGCGGGCGGGCCCTCCGACGGGTATCGTCAACTCTTCGTGCGATTCATCGAAGGGCATCGGCCCAGCTACGACCTGACCTACGACGACGTGTTCCTCGTGCCCGGCCGCTCGGCCGTGGAGTCGAGGTTCGGCGTCGACCTGTCGACCTCGGACGGCACGGGCGCCACCATCCCCGTCGTCGTCGCGAACATGACCGCGGTGGCCGGGCGGCGGATGGCCGAGACGGTGGCGCGGCGCGGCGGCCTGGTGGTCCTGCCGCAGGACGTGGCGCCCGAGGCGGTGGCCGAGATCGTCGGGTGGGTCAAGGACCGCCACCCGGTGTGGGACACCCCCCTGACGCTCGCCCCGGGCGACTCGGTCGCGGACGCGCTCAACCTGCTGCACAAGCGGGCGCACAACGCGGTCGTCGTCGTGGACGGCGACGGCCGGCCGGTGGGCGTGGTGGACGAGGCCGCGTGCTCCGGCGTGGACCGCTTCACGCGCCTGCACGACGTGGCCGACCCGCGCGTCACCACCCTCCCGATGGACACCGCCCCGCGCGAGGTGTTCGACGCGCTGACCGGCGGCGCGCAGCACGTCGCGCTGGGCGTCGACGGGCAGGGCCGGCTGCGCGGCGTGCTGACCGCCCTGGGCGCGCTGCGCGCCGACGTCTACCAGCCCGCCCTGGACGCCTCGGGCAGGCTCCGGGTGGTCGCCGCGATCGGCGTGAACGGCGACGTCACCGCCAAGGCCGAGGCGCTGCTGGCGGCCGGCGTGGACGCGCTGGTGGTGGACACCGCGCACGGCCACCAGGAGAAGATGGTCTCCGCGCTCAAGGCCGTCCGCGAGGCCGGGCCGGCCGTGCCCGTGGTCGCGGGCAACGTGGTCACCGCCGAGGGCGTCCGCGACCTGGTCGAGGCGGGCGCGGACATCGTCAAGGTCGGCGTCGGCCCCGGCGCCATGTGCACCACCCGGATGATGACCGGCGTGGGCCGCCCGCAGTTCTCGGCCGTCACCGAGTGCGCCGCCGAGGCCCGCGCGCTCGGCAAGCACGTGTGGGCCGACGGCGGCGTCCGGCACCCGCGCGACGTGGCCCTCGCGCTGGCCGCGGGCGCCGCGAGCGTCATGGTCGGCTCCTGGTTCGCGGGCACCTACGAGTCGCCCGGCGACCTCCAGCGCGACGAGCAGGGCCGGCTCTACAAGGAGTCCTTCGGCATGGCCTCCAAGCGGGCCGTCAGCGCCCGCACCCGCACCGACAACGCGTTCGACCGGGCGAAGAAGGGCCTGTTCGAGGAGGGCATCTCCACCTCGCGGATGCGGCTGGCCCCGCAGCGGCCCGGCGTGGAGGACCTGCTCGACTCGATCACCGCGGGCGTCCGCTCCGCCTGCACGTACGCGGGCGCGCAGACGCTGGAGGAGTTCCACGCCAAGGCCACCCTGGGCGTGCAGAGCGCCGCCGGGTTCGCCGAGGGCAGGCCGCTGCCGTCGGGCTGGTGATGAAAACCGTTGGCCGTCGCCCTACGCTGCTCGGGTGGACGCAGCCGTATCGGTGAAAGATCTGGTCAAGGTCTACAAAAGCGGTCAGGCGCCGGCCGTGGGCGGTCTCGGGTTCACGGTCCGGAGAGGTGAGGTGTTCGGCCTGCTCGGCCCCAACGGGGCGGGCAAGACGACCACCGTCGGGGTGCTGACCACCAGGGTGCGGCCGACGTCGGGGACGGCCCTGGTGGAAGGCGTCGACGTGGTCGGGGACTCCCGGCGGGCGCGGCAGCTGCTGGCCGTGGTGCCCCAGCGCAACAACCTGGACCGGGCGCTCGACGTCCGGCAGAACCTGCTGTTCCACGCCGCCTACCACGGCCTGGGGCGCGCCGAGCGCAAGCGGCTGGCCGACGAGGTGCTGGAGCGCATGGGCCTCGCCGGCCACGCCAAGAGCCTGGTGGACAACCTGTCCGGCGGCCAGGCGCAGCGGCTGATGATCGCGCGGGCGCTGATGCACCGCCCGAAGGTGCTGTTCCTGGACGAGCCGTCGACCGGCCTCGACCCCCAGGCCCGGCTGTTCGTGCACGACCGGGTCGCCGCCCTGCACGCCGACGGCGTCACGGTCGTGCTCACCACCCACGACATGGACGAGGCGCACAAGCTGTGCGACCGGGTCGGCATCGTCGACCACGGCAAGCTCCTCGCCCTCGACTCCCCCGACGCGCTGACCAGGACCCTGCCGGGCAGCGCCACGCTGAGCGTCTCGGTCACCCTCGACGGCGCCGGGCCGGGCACCGTCGGCGACGCGCTGGCGGCCGTCGGCGGGGTGGAGCGGGTCGAGCAGGTCGCCACCGGGGACGCGGAGCCGGGCGGCCCGCGGCTGTTCCGCCTCTACACCGACGTGGCGCCCGCCGCGGCCCTGCCCGAGGTCCTCCACGCCCTGGAACGGCTCGGCACGCGGGTCGACGACCTGGCGATCGGCAAGCCGAGCCTGGAGGACGTGTTCATCCACCTGACCGGCAGGGAGCTGCGATGACCTCGCTGCGCACGTTCAACGCCATCCTGTGGCGCGACGTCTTCGTCACCGGCCGGGAGCTGCCCAGCTTCCTCGCCCAGGTGATCGTCCAGCCGTTCTTCACCCTGTTCATCTTCGCCAAGGTGCTCGGCGACATCGGGTTCGTCCAGGGCGACTTCGCCGCCGTGCTGCTGCCCGGCATCGTGGCCATGAACGGGTTCCTCGGCGCGCTCCAGAACACCACCCTGCCGCTGGTGCTGGACTTCTCGTGGACCCGCGAGATCGAGGACCGGCTGCTCGCGCCGATCCCGATCCCGCTGGTCGCGGTGGAGAAGATGGTGTTCGGCGCGCTGCGCGGCCTGCTCGCGGCGGTGCTGATGATCCCGATCGGGTTCGCGATGCTGGACGTCACCTGGCCCGCGTCCGGCCTGCTCCCGGCGCTGCTGGTGATCGTGCTCGGCTCGCTGGCGGGCGCGGCGGTCGGCATGGTCGTCGGCACGTCGGTCTCGTCGCGGCACATCAACGTGATGTTCGCGGTGATCCTGACGCCGCTGCTGTTCACCGGGTCGGCGCAGTTCCCGTGGCGCGCGCTGAGCGAGGACCTGCGCTGGTTCCAGGTGCTGTGCGCGCTCAACCCGCTGACCTACATCAGCGAGGGGATGCGCGCCGAGTTGGCGCCGCACGTGCCGCACATGCCGCTCTGGGTGTGCCTGGTCGTGCTGGTGGCCTCGATCGCGGGGTTCGGCGCGCTGGGCGTGCGCGGGTTCCTGCGCCGGGCGCTCGACTGACGCGGGAGGGGCCCGCCGGCGCGCGGCGGGCCCCTCGTCACCGGCGCGTCAGAGGGTGTAGTCCTCCAGCATCTCGGTCACCAGCGCCGCGATCGGCGAGCGCTCCGACCTGGTCAGCGTGACGTGCGCGAACAGCGGGTGGCCCTTCAGCTTCTCGATCACCGCCAGCACGCCGTCGTGCCGCCCGACCCGCAGGTTGTCGCGCTGCGCCACGTCGTGGGTCAGCACCACCCGCGAGTTGGCGCCCAGCCGCGACAGCACGGTCAGCAGCACGTTGCGCTCCAGCGACTGCGCCTCGTCCACGATCACGAACGAGTCGTGCAGCGACCGGCCCCGGATGTGGGTCAGCGGCAGCACCTCCAGCATGCCGCGGTCCATGACCTCCTCGAGCACGTCCTGGCTGACCAGCGCGCCGAGGGTGTCGAACACCGCCTGCGCCCACGGCTGCATCTTCTCGGTCTCGGAACCGGGCAGGTAGCCCAGCTCCTGCCCGCCCACCGCGTACAGCGGGCGGAAGACCACGACCCGGCGGTGCTGGCGGCGCTCCATGACCGCCTCCAGGCCCGCGCACAGCGCGAGCGCCGACTTGCCGGTGCCGGCCCGTCCGCCCAGCGAGACGATGCCGACCTCGGTGTCCAGCAGCAGGTCCAGCGCCACCCGCTGCTCGGCGGAGCGGCCGTGCAGGCCGAACGCCTCGCGGTCGCCGCGCACCAGCTTGACCCGCTTGTCCGGGGTGACCCGGCCCAGCGCGCTCGACGTGCCCGCCAGCAGCCGCAACCCGCTGTGGCAGGGCAGCTCGGCCACGTGCGCGAGGTCGAACGGCACCGGGTCGACCGAGCCGTCGCGGTACAGGGCGTCCACCACGGACTGGTCGACGTCCACGTCGGACATGCCGGAGTACCCCGACAGCGCGACGTCCTGCGCCCGGTACTCGTCGGCCGCGAGGCCGACCGCGCCCGCCTTGACGCGCAGCGGCATGTCCTTGGTGACCAGCGTGACGGCGTTGCCCTCGGCCGCGAGGTTGAGCGCGCAGGCCAGGATCCGGGCGTCGTTGGAGTCCGTGCGGAAACCCGCGGGCAGCACCTCCGGGTCGGAGTGGTTGAGCTCGACGCGCAGGGTGCCCCCGAGGTCGCCGATGGGCACCGGGCTGTCCAGCCTGCCGTGCTTGAGCCGGAGGTCGTCGAGCAGGCGCAGCGCCTCCCTGGCGAACCAGCCCAGTTCGGGGTGGTGCCGCTTGCCCTCCAGCTCGCTGATCACCACGAGCGGCAGCACGACCTCGTGCTCCGCGAACCGCGTGGTGGCCAGGGGGTCGGAGAGCAGGACGGAGGTGTCCACCACGTACGTGTGAACAGTCGGCGCACCGCGGCGCCGGGACGTGCTGCGCGATGAGCCTGAGGAACGGCTCGCGGGTCGTCGTGCGTTCACGGCAACTCCTCGCGAACGCGGCACCCGCGTCCGCTCCTCGCTGGGCCAGGCACCACCCCGATCGGCCGGTCCGCCTCACTCGCTCAGGCGCACCGGCCACGAAGGCCGGGTGCCGGCCCCCTCGCGCTCGCAACAGCCACGATCAGGGCCTCCCTGCGCGGGCCGCAGTGGACGCGTCCCGCCAACCGGAAGTTACCTCCGCAGTCCCTCTTATGCAGGCAGCCACACAGGTGATTCGTCAATTCGTCACCTCGCGGCAAAACGGGCGAAAGATGCCCGGCACGGGTGCGCCTGCCCGAGCGCGTGGCGTCATCTCGGCGTAACGCGGCGTGGTCCACGCAGATCAGGACCGTTGCGCCGGACGCGGGTGGGGCGGCCGCGCTCAGTTCCGGGGCAGCCGGGGCACACCCGCCGCCACCTCCTGCCGGAGGGTCAGCGGCACCAGCGGTTCGTCCAGCAGCCTCAGGTAGCGGTCACTCAGAGTGTCGGACGGTGACCGCAGGTCCAACCAGGCCCGCACCAGCCGCACGCCCTCCACGTACGTGGTGGTGTAGGCCCGCCACAGCGGGTCGCCGAGGAAGCGCAGCATGTGCCGCGCCCGCCGCTCGGGCACCAGCAGCCAGCGGCGCAGGAAGTCGACCACGTCGTCCGGGTGGGCGCGCCGGTCGTGCAGCATCAGCGCGGCGTCCTGGCGCACGGTGAGCAGCCCCGCCAGCGCGCCCTCGACGCGCTCGGTCAGCTCGCCGTCCACCCGCAGGCCCAGGTCGGCCACGATCTCCTCGGTCCAGCGGCCCCACCCCGGGCCCACCGCGGCGTGCAGGCCCAGCTCGGCCATGCCCTCGGCCATCAGGCACTGCGGGGTGTTGATCAGGAACAGCGCCTGCTCGGCGTGGCCGCGCTCGCCGACCAGGCCGACCTCCTTGCGGCAGTGCTCGGTGTGGTGGCCGGGGTAGGACTCGTGGGCGACCAGGTGGGGCAGGTTCGACACGCGGTGGCCGAGGTCGGCGTTGATCGCCACCCGCGAGCGGAAGCCGCCCAGGTAGTAGTTGAACCCGCTCCACGGCTTGTCGGTGACGACCTCGTACTCGACCACCTCCTCCGGCGGCAGCGCGTAGCGCTCGCGGACGCGGTCGCGCAGCGCGCTGGACAGGGCGTGCACGGCGGGGGCCAGCAGGCGCGGCGGCACCTCGTCCAGCGCGCGGTGGTCGGCCAGCCGCGAGGCCAGGGGGCCGCCGCCGGGCAGCAGCTCGTCCAGCGCCGCGTGGGCGCGGCGGTAGGTGTCGGGGTGGCCGGGCTCGACGTCGACCTGGAAGTAGGCGCGCACCTCGTCCACGAAGCCGACCCGCACGCCGGCGAACTTGCGCGCGGTGGTCTCGACGGCCGTCAGGTGCGCCTCCAGGAAGCGGCGGCGCACCGGCTCCAGGTCGTCGACCCGGGCCAGCTCGCGGCGCAGCACCGCGGCGCGGTCGGCCAGGTTGGCCGGGTGCGGCCGCGGCTCGTCGTCGACCCGGCGGCGCAGCGCGCGGTCGCCGGTGAAGGAGTCCACCAGGCCGGGCGCCAGCTTCCCGAGCCTCAGCCCGAGCAGCAGGTACTCCCGCACGATCGCCTCGCCGTCCACGGCCGGGGACGATACGAGATGACCGCCCGATTTACCACAGCGCCACGGCGAGCCGCGAATCGAACGCGAGAAGAACACCTCAACGGGCGACAAGTCCTCCGAGGTCCATCACACAATGGTGTTAGAGCCATCGGGTCGGGGGCCGAAATTCGATAGTTTGCCCGCGACGAACCCGCATACGCGTTTCGGGTGAGAGCGGACCACCGGGGAAACCCACGGATAGAGGAGAGCGAAGTGCTGAAGAAGGCAGGCACCATCGCCGCAGTCGCGGCCGGCCTCATGATGCTCGGGTCGCCCGCGTTCGCGGTGGCCGGTGAGCCCTACGAGCACGACAAGGGCTGGGGCAACAACACCTCCATCGGCGAGCTGAACTCCTACTTCGAGGAGGACGAGGACGACACCGTCGCCGACCAGTTCGGCCTCATCAACTTCGGCAACGACTCCGACCTGGCGAGCAACATCAACCTCTGCCAGATCGAGCTGAACGTCATCGCCATCCCGGTCCTGTCGCACAACGACGACGGCAGCGCCTGCATCAACACCGACAACGACGACAACGACGACAACGACAGCCACGGCCACGGCCACGGCGAAGACGACTGAGCCCACCCCGGCAGGGGCCGGGACCAGCAGGGGCGGTGGCC
>NZ_JBHWIE010000043.1:36029-41144 GCF_042732085.1 Actinosynnema sp. NPDC059797 | reverse complement strand
GTGTAGGTGGCCGGGTTGGACCGCGGCGTGCGGCCGATCGGCGACTGGTCGACCTGCACCAGCTTGTCGACGTGCTCCAGGCCCTTGACCCTGGTGTGCCGGCCGGGCACCTGGCGCGCGCCGTTCAGCTTGTTCGCCAGCACCGTGGCGAGGATGTCGTTGACCAGCGTCGACTTGCCCGAGCCCGACACGCCCGTGACCGACACCAGGCAGCCGAGCGGGAACGACACGTCGATGCCGCGCAGGTTGTGCTCGCGCGCGCCGACCACGGTCAGCTGCCGCTTGCGGTCCACCGGGCGGCGGGCCGCGGGCATCGGGATCTCCTCGCGCCCGGACAGGTAGGCGCCGGTGATCGACTTCTTGTTCTTCAGCAGCGCCTCGTACGTGCCGCTGTGCACGACGTTGCCGCCGTGCTCGCCCGCGCCGGGGCCGATGTCGACCACCCAGTCGGAGGTGCGGATCGTGTCCTCGTCGTGCTCGACCACGATCAGCGTGTTGCCCAGGTCCCGCAGGCGGGTCAGGGTCTCGATCAGCCGGTGGTTGTCGCGCTGGTGCAGGCCGATCGACGGCTCGTCCAGCACGTACAGCACGCCGACCAGGCCGGAGCCGATCTGCGTGGCCAGCCGGATGCGCTGCGCCTCGCCGCCGGACAGGGTGCCCGAGGCGCGGTCCAGCGACAGGTAGTTCAGGCCGACGTCGAGCAGGAAGCGCAGGCGGGCCTGGATCTCCTTGAGCACCGCGCCCGCGATCATCGCCTCGCGCCTGGCCAGCTTCAGGCCCTCGAGGAAGTCCGAGCACTCGGCCACCGACATGGCGCAGACCTCGGCGATCGACCTGTCGCCCTTGGTCTTGTGGTGCAGCGTGACGGCGAGGATCTCCGGCTTGAGGCGCGTGCCCTGGCACACCGGGCACGGCACCTCGCGCATGTAGCCCTCGTACTTCTCGCGCATGTACTCGGACTCGGTCTGCTCCTGGCGGCGCTCCAGGAACGGGATGACGCCCTCGTAGTTCGCGTAGTACGAGCGCTCGCGGCCGTAGCGGTTCTTGTAGCGGACGTTCACCTGCTCGTCGATGCCGTGCAGGATCGCCTTCTGCGCCTTGGCCGGGAGCTGCCGCCACGGCGTGTCCATGCGGAAGCCGATGGTCAGGCCCAGCGACTCCAGCAGGCGGGTGAAGTACTCGGCGGTCTGCCCGGACGCCCACGGCGCGATCGCGCCCTCGGCCAGCGACAGCTCGTCGTCCGGCACGACCAGCTCCGGGTCGACCTCCTTGCGCACGCCGATGCCGGTGCACGCCGGGCACGCGCCGTAGGGCGAGTTGAAGGAGAACGACCGGGGCTCCAGGTCCTCGATCGCCAGCGCGTGGCCGTTCGGGCAGGCCAGGTTCTCGGAGAAGCCGCGCACCCGGCCGGGGTCGTTCTCCGGCACGTCCACGAACTCCAGCTCGACCAGGCCGTCGGCCAGGCGCAGCGCGGTCTCCACCGAGTCGGTCAGGCGCTGCTTGGCGCTCGCCTTCACGGCCAGGCGGTCGATGACCACCGCGATGTGGTGCTTCTCCTGCTTCTTGAGCTTGGGCACCTCGCCCAGCGCGTACACCGCGCCGTCGACCTTGGCGCGCGAGTAGCCCTGCGACTGGAGGTTGGCGAACAGGTCGACGTACTCGCCCTTGCGGCCCCGGATGACCGGCGCCAGGACCTGGAACTTGGTGCCCTGCTCCATGGCGAGCACCTGGTCCACGATCTGCTGGGGCGTCTGCTTGCTGATCGCCTCGCCGCAGGTGGGGCAGTGCGGCTTGCCGGCGCGGGCGTAGAGGAGGCGCAGGTAGTCGTAGACCTCGGTGATGGTGCCCACGGTCGAGCGCGGGTTGCGGCTGGTCGACTTCTGGTCGATGGAGACCGCGGGCGAGAGGCCCTCGATGAAGTCGACGTCCGGTTTGTCCATCTGCCCGAGGAACTGCCGGGCGTAGGCCGACAGCGATTCGACGTAACGCCGCTGGCCCTCGGCGAAGATGGTGTCGAAGGCGAGGCTGGACTTGCCGGAGCCGGACAGCCCGGTGAACACGATGAGGCTGTCCCTCGGCAGGTCGAGGTCCACCCCTCGGAGGTTGTGCTCGCGTGCCCCGCGAACGACGAGCCGGTCGGACACAACGGTTCCCTTCGATTTTTGACCTTCCCCCGAACAGGCGTTCGAAGCAGCGTAGCGGACCACCGGGCCGGGTCTGTCGGGGAGGGCGCGCACCATGCTAGGCGCGGGCACCGACAATCGAGGTGGTGGAGAGTTCCCGCGATCGTGCCGCCAACGGGTCTACCGAGGGGTAGTCAACGCCCCTACGCTGGGGCGATAGGCCGTTCGGCCGCATAGACGCGGGATGAGGTGCCCATGAGCTTCACTGATGCCGCACAGGCCCGATCCGCCCAGACGAGCGTACCCGCGCCGCGCGAGCACCCCGCCGCGGCGCAGGACGCGGCCGCCGGGCTCGCCGAGGTGGCGCGGGCCACCGAGGCGCTGTACGGGGTGGTGGCCGGGCTCGACCAGCTCGACCTGCGCGGACCCAGCCTGCTGCCCGGGTGGAGCCGCGGTCACGTGGTGACGCACCTGGCGCGCAACGCCGACGCCCTGGTCAACCTCCTGACCTGGGCGAAGACCGGGGTCGAGCACCCCATGTACCTGAGCCGGGCCGACCGGGACGCCGACATCGAGGAGGGCTCCGGGCGGCTGCCGCAGCTGCTGCGGGCCGACCTGGACGCGGCGTGCGAGCGGTTCGCCGCCTACGCCCGCGACCTGCCGCCCACGGCGTGGTCGGCCGAGGTCGACCACCCGCGCCTGGGGCTGTTCCGGGCGCACCGGGTGCCGTGGCTGCGGCTCCGCGAGGTGTGGGTCCACCTGGTCGACCTCGACCGCGGGGCGGGGTTCGACGACCTGCCGGCCGACCTGGTCGAGGGCTTCCTGGAGGACACCGTCGCCGCCTACGCGGACCGGCCCGACGTGCCGGCGGTCCGCGTCTCGGCCGAGCTGCCGGACGGCCGTCAGCGGAGCTGGGCGCTCAACGCGGTGGACGAGGAGTCGCCGCTGGTCAGCGGCGCCGCGGCCGACGTGCTGGGCTGGCTGACCGGCCGCCACAGCGGCGCGCGGCTGAACGGGACCGCGCCGACGCTGCCCAGGTGGCTCTGAGCGGTGAGCAGCAGGCCGACCACGGCCGGGCGGCGGTTCGCGGTGAGGGCGCGGTAGGCGGGGCGCTCCACGAACTTCGTCAGCAGCCACCCCAGCGCCACGGCCGAGCCGGTGAACGCCGCCAACTCGACCAGGGGACCGGGCGCGAACGAGGCGACGCGCACCATGACGAAGTAGCCGATCTCCTGGTGCACGAGGTAGACGCCGTAGGAGATGCCCGCGAGCCACTTGATGGGCCTGCGCAGCGCGCGGACGAGGGCCACGTCCCAGTCGGGGCCGCCCGCGGCGGCGCACACGCCGATCAGGACCACGCCCAGGCCGATGGTCGAGCGCAGGTCCTCGGTGTGCACGGCCTGGGCCAGCAGGGCGGCGGTGAGCAGGGCGAACAGGTGGTGGTCGCCGAGCCGTGAGCGGGACCACAGCCAGATGGCGATGCCGATGGCGAACAGCTGGGCGCGGTGCGCGCCGAGGCCGTTGTAGAGGGTGTTGAGCAGGCCGGGTTCGGCGGCCGCCTGCTCGCGCAGCGCGACGGGGACGACGACGAGCGCCCACAGCAGCGCCTTGAGCGCCCGGCCCCGCAGCCGGGAGGCCAGCAGCGCGCCCGCCACGAAGCCCGTGACCTGCACCGGGAGGGTCCAGTAGGAGTAGTCGATCAGGTTCACGCCGGGGAACCAGTTCTGGAGCATCAGCGCGTTGAGCACCAGGTCGCGCGGCCCGGCGTGGCTCCAGCCCGGCGGCGCGACCCACCGGACCACGGCGTAGGTGAAGGTCGCGGCGACGAGGTAGGCCGGGAACAGGCGGGCGAGGCGGTTGCGCAGGAAGCGGGCGGGTTCGCCCTTGGCCAGGCCCGCGCAGGCGAAGAAGGCGGAGATGACCACCAGCGCGCTCGCGCCGAACTCCAGCGAGAAGGCGAACACGGGGGCGCTGATCTCGGGGTGCGCGGCCGGTCCCGCGTGGGTGGCGTGCTGGAGGACCACGCAGAGGACGGCCAGGACGCGCAGCACGTCCCAGTTGATCCGGCGTTTGGTAGGCACGAGGTGGAGAACCCTATTCGAACGACATCTGTGGAGCGGCGGGGATCGTTAACGAGCCTAAGGGGTCCACCTGTGCGGATCCTGAAGGGCGTGCCGGGTCGGCTACCGTCGGCCGCTGTGGACGTACTAGAGGACTACACCGGGCACGTGTCACCGGGCGGCCCGGCGACCCGACGCACCCTCGACGCGCTGACCATCACGAAGGTCTCGGTGGGACCGATGGACAACAACGCGTACCTGCTGGTGTGCCGCGCGACCAACGAGGGCCTCCTCATCGACGCGGCCGCCGACCCGGAGCGCCTGTCCGACCTGGTCGGGCACACGTCGGAGCGGCCGAGGCTCAAGACCGTGGTGACCACGCACCAGCACGCGGACCACTGGGGCGCGCTGGGCGCGGTGGCCGGCGCGAACGGCTCGAACACGGTGGCGCACGAGCTGGACGCGGGCGTGCTGCCGGTGCCGCCGGACGTGCTGGTCGAGCACGGTGACGTGGTGAAGGTCGGCGAGGTGCCGCTGGAGGTGATCCACCTGCGCGGTCACACGCCGGGGTCGATCGCGCTGGTATACCGGGACCCGGGCGGCCACCCGCACCTGTTCACGGGTGATTCGCTGTTCCCGGGCGGGGTGGGGAAGACCACGTCGCCCTCGGACTTCGCGTCGCTGATCGACGACGTGACGTCGCGGGTGTTCGACGTGCTGCCGGATGAGACGTGGTTCTACCCCGGGCACGGGGACGATTCCACCCTGGGGAGTGAGAGGCCTCACCTGGACGAGTGGCGTTCGCGGGGCTGGTGATCGGCTCCTGCGCACCGCTGCCGGGGGGGGGCGGGGGGCGGGGCGCCCCCCCCCGAGAGCCGGGCGCCACAAAACACCCCCCCCCACCCCGACACCCCCCGCCCCCCACACACAAA
>NZ_JBHWIE010000043.1:24455-36019 GCF_042732085.1 Actinosynnema sp. NPDC059797 | reverse complement strand
GCCGCCGTCCCCGCGGTTGGGTTTGCATTTGTATCGACTGGCTTTGTTGGGGGTTTTGGCCTTTGTGTTTGGGGTGGGGGCGGGGTCGGCGGCGGTGGGGGGGGTGGGGGGGGGGGTTGTTTGGGGTGCGGGCGCAGCCGGGGTTCTTCACGGGGGGGCGCCCCCCCCCCGGCAACCCCCGGGCGGTCAACTATCCGACCGCCACAGGGCGGAAACCGGCACGGCCCAGATCCGGTCGCCCAGCGGAAGTGTCTGCGATCCGGCGTGGACCACCAGACCTGTCGTGAACCGGCTCCCCAGCCTGTCCCGCATCATCGCCAGGTGCCTGGCGTGCCGCGCGGTCGGCGTGCTGGTCAACTTGATCTCCAGGCCGGCCACCTCACCCGACCTGCGGTCCTCCACGACGAGATCCACCTCGGCTCCATCACGGTCCCGGAAGTACGACAAGTCCACACTCCGCTCGCTCCAGGTGGCCTGCTTGAACACCTCGGTGATCACGAAGGTCTCGAACAGCGCTCCCGCTGCGGTCCCGCCCGCGGTCGGCCCGAACGCCTGTTCGCCGATACCGCAGAGATCGGCCGCGAGACCGGTGTCCACGACGACGACCTTCGGCCGCCGCTTCGCCCTGGTCGTGATGTTGGTCGACCACGCGGGCAACAGGACCACCAGGTGGAGCGCCTCCAGCAGGGTCACGTAGTTCGACGCCGTCTCACGACCCACCTCCGCGTCCCCGGCGACCCCGGCGACGACCAACTCCTGACCGGTGCGGGCCGCCAGGAGGCGCAGCAGCTTCCGCAATTCGGCTTCCAGCCGGACCTCGGCGATCGGGCGGAGCGCCTCCCTCGACACGACGTCGTGCACGTACGCCTCGAACCAGTTCCGGCGCCGACGCCCGGCGAGACCCTCGGTGACGACCTCCGGGTACCCGCCCTCCAGCAGGACGTCGACCAGTTCCGCACGCGGCAACACCCCGAATCGGCCGGGCCACCGGGCGGGCTCGAACAGGAGGTCCAGGAACGTCTCCCGCACACCGAGACGCTCCCCCATCGACAACGGCCAGAGCAGCAATCGCCCGGCACGGCCCGCCAAGGTCTCCGAGAGCCCCTTGTCGGCCAGGTAATTGGTTGACCCCGTCAGGAGCAGTTGACCCCGTGCGCGGTCGCGGTCGGCCGCCTGCTTCACCGCGAGCAGGAAGCCGCGGCCCGCACGCTGGAACTCGTCCACCGCTGCCGGTCGGGGCAAGGCGTCCACGAAACCGACCGGGTCATCCGCCGCACGGGCCAGCACGGCCTCGTCGTCGAAGCTGAACCACGCGTGCCCCGGCAGGTCCAACAGCTCCCGCACCAGCGTGGTCTTCCCGGTTTGTCGCGCACCTCCGAGCAGGACCACGCGGAACGAGCTCAGCAACTCGGCCACCCGCGCAGTCGCGTTGCGCCGCAGGAAAACAGTCACAGCCGCAGCCTAACCGACAGAACGCGGACACACTAACCGACAAAACGCGACACTTCTGGGCGACACTTCGCCATCCTCCTGTTCGACAGCGCCACCACTGCCGAATGCCACTTGGTGCCACCAGGGACACGGCGACGATTTCACCCTTGCGAGTGACAGTTCCCACCTGAACGGGTGTCGTTCGCGCGGCTGGTTACGAGGGGTGCGCAGGACCTCCGCGCCGACGGGCGCTGCGGCCGTTCGCGGGTCGTTGTGAACCACCTCACCGGCGGCGCGGGGGCGGGACCTTTCTGCCCGTTCCCGCCTCGCGCCCACCGAACGTGTGCGATCCTCTGGGCCGGTTGGTCGAGTGATCGTGGGGGACAGGTGAAGACGCCCGAAGAGTGGATGCGGGACTTCGAGGCGAAGATCGCGGACGCGCAGGCGAAGGCCGCCGCCGTCCAGGAGGGGTTGGCGAACGCGGGCGGTTCGGCGTCGTCCGCCGACGGGGCGGTCACCGTGACGGTCGCGCCCAACGGGGCGCTCACCGACGTGAAGCTGACCGACGCCGCCCTGCGCAAGTCGCCCGCCCAGCTCTCGGCCGAGATCGTCGAGGTGGCGCGCAAGGCGCAGCGCGGCGCGGCGGTGAAGGTCGCCGAGACGTTCGAGGCCGTCAACGGGACCGGCTCCGAGACCTACCGCGTGATCACCGAGTACCTGCCGCCCGCCGAGGAGGAGCGGGAACCGGGGCAGCAGCGGCCCGGGTACGTCTTCAACGAGGAGTACGAGGCCACCGCTCCCCCGCCCCCTCCGCCGCCGCCCGCGCGCCGCCCGGCGCCGCGCGTCGACGAGGACGACGACTTCAGCGACAACTCCATCTTCAAGAACCGCTAGGCCGGGCCGGGGGGAACTGTGTCCGAGGAGAACAGCACGACCACGTGGTCGACCGGCGCCGGTGTCGTGGACAGCGTCGCCGGTTTCGTCGACACGCTCACCGCCGACTCGGAGGGCGAGGGCGTCGACGTCATCGACGCGGCGCTCGGCGGCGCGGGCGTGGTGGTGGACCTGGTGGCCACCGCCGCGAACCCGCTGGGCATGCTCGCGTCCGCCGGTGTCGGCTGGCTGCTGGAGCACGTCAGCTTCCTGCGCGAGCCGCTGGACGCGCTGCTCGGCAACCCGGACGAGATCAACGCGAACACCGACCAGCTCAAGCAGGCCGCGCTGGAGATGAAGATGATCGCCCAGGAGCACCGCGAGGACCTGCGCGGCGTCTCCGACTGGGAGGGCGACGCCGGCGACGCGTTCAAGCGCGAGATGGAGCAGATGGCCGCCGAGTACGAGGCGCTCGGCAAGACCATGGACGGCACCGCCGCGATCTACGCCCTGTCCGGCGCCCTCGTCTGCGAACTGCGCGCGCTGGTGTTCGGCTGGATCTCCGACCTGGTCGGCGAGCTGATCGCGGGCGCGCTGATCGCCGCCGCGTCCGCCGTGGTCACCCTGGGCAGCTCCATCGCCGCCTACGCGGGTTACGCGGGCACCCGCGCGGCCATGATGGCGACCAAGATCGCGGGGCGCCTGTCGAGGCTGGCGTCCGCGATGGCCCGCTTCGGCGGTCGCATGGCGCAGCTCGCGGAGAAGATGAGCGGCCTGGTCAAGGGCTTGGAGCGGTTCGCGGAGTACGGCGGCTACGCCAAGACGGCGTACGACGCGGTCAAGCCCTATGAGATGCCGCCGGCCACCGCCTGATGGTCGGTCGCCGGAGGGGCTCCGGTTCCTCGTCCAGCGGCGGTGACCGGGGAGGCAGCCCACCGCCCTCGTCACCGTCGCCGTCACCGTCGGGCGGTGTGGGCGGTCGCGGCACCCGGATGGACCCGGACGCGGTCGAGAACCTGGGCGGCAAGATCACCGGTCGTGGCGACCAGGTGCGCGGCAGCGTCGCGAGCAAGCTGAACATCAACGCCACGTCGGGCAGCGCGGGCGTGTTCGGCCAGGTCGCCATGCAGCACGCCGACCGGGCGATCCAGACCGCGCGGGGTGGTGCGGAGAAGGCCGCCCAGGCCGCGGACAACGCGGGCGCCCAGACCAAGGCGACCGCGCAGACGGCGCGTTCCACCGACCAGTCGGCGGCGTCGTCGATGAACCGCATCCAGCCCAGGGCGGACGTGTCGGGACGCGGGGGCACGTCGGGTTCACCGACGCCCTCGTCCGCGCCGCCGGCCGGGTCGGGGAGGACGTCCGCGCCGCCGTCGGTCGCGGGTGGGGGGTCGACGGGGACCGGACCCGGGACGTCGCCCGCCGGTGGGGCTTCGGTGAAGGCTCCGGAACGGGTGGGCGGGTCGCCGGGCGGGACACCTCCCGGTGGTGCCGGGGCACCGAGGTCCGCCACGCCCACGGCGCCGGCCACCGCGCCGCCCAGGTTGGGTGGTGGGGGCACGAATCCCGGTGGTGCGCCGGGAACGACGCCCGGAGGTGGGGCCGCGGGCACGCCGGGGGGCACGCCGGGGGGACGACCCAGCGGCGGCCTGCCCGGTGGCGCGCCCAGCACCACACCCGGCAGCGCACCTGGAGGCATGCCAGGAGGACGACCCAGCGGCGGCCTGCCCGGCGGCGCGCCCAGCACCACACCCGGCAGCGCGCCGGGCGGGAGGCCCAGCGGTGGTCTGCCCGGCGGTGCTCCGGGCTCCGCACCCGGTAACGCGCCAGGCGGGAGGCCCGGCGGCGGTCTACCCGGTGGCGCTCCGAGCACGACCCCTGGCAGCGCACCTGGAGGCACACCAGGTGGCCGGCCCAACGGTGGTCTACCCGGCGGGGCTCCAGGCACCACACCCGGCAGCACGTCAGGAGGCGCACCGGGCGGGCGGCCCAGCGGCGGCCTACCTAGCACCACACCCGGCAGCGCACCTGGGGCACGGCCCGGCGGCACACCGGGTGCCGCTCCCGGAGTCGCCCCTGGGGGCGCACCGAGCGGGCGACCTGCCGGCGGCCCGCCTGGCGGCGCGCCAACCACGACTCCTGGCGTCGCACCCGGAGGCGCACCGGGCGGGAGACCTGCCGGTGGCCCACCGGGTAGCGCGCCGAACACCACTCCCGGCGGCACCCCGGGCGGGCGGCCCGGCGGCGGACCGCTCGGCGGCGCGCCTGGAGGCACAGCAGGCGGACGACCTGTCGGTGGTCTGCCCGGCGGCACCCCGGGTGGCGTGCCCGGCGGCCCGCCTCGTCCAGGCGGAACGCCTGGCGGAATGCCCGGTGGGACTTCACGGCCCGCTACCGCCGCCTCGTTCGGTCCGATGCCGGGCGGGCCGATGCCGGGCTCGGGGCCGGTGTCGCACGGTGCTCCGCCGGTTTCCGGGCCGCCGCACACACCTCACCAGGGTGGTGCCCCGCTTGCCCCGCCACGGGGCAACGGGCCTCCTCCTGGACTTGGCGGCACGCCACCCCGTGGTGTCGCACCGGGCTTCGGGCCCGGTGTGCCGGGGAGGACTTCGCCTGCTCACCCGGGTCCGCCCGCGCACTCGGGAACACCGGGGATGCCCGGTGCGCCCGCGCACGGACGTCCGCCGGGTGCGCCGCAGCCGGGAACTGCCGGCGCGCCCCGTCCCTGGACCCCTCCCCCTAGCGCACCCGTCCACACCGGCCCGCCCGGTTTCACCGCACCGAACTCCGGCCGGCCACCGGGCGCGCACCCGGCGGGCTCCCCCATGCCCGGCACGCCGGGCACCGCGCCGCACACCGGTATGCCGCCGCGCCCGCCTCAGGGCTTCGCGCCTCCCGGGTCGCACCCGGCGGGGCCGCCCAACGCGGGCCAGGCCCCGCCGCGCACCCCCGGCAACGGCCACCCCGGCGCACCGGGCACGCCGTGGCACGCCCCGTTCGGTCCCGGCGCGCAGCAGCCCTCCGCGCCGTTCGGCCCGGCCGGCCACCAGGAGCCCCAGCACACACCGCAGCAGCCACCGGACACCCCGCAGGCGTCGCCCTCCGACCCGGACGGCAGGCCGCCGGTCGCGATGCGGCACGTCGACCCGTCGACGTACGGGGTGCCCGAGTCGAAGGTGGTGTACCGGGACGTTCCCGGTTGGACCCGCGACGAGAACGCCCTCTACCGGGGCGACACCCGCTCGCCGGACGAGATCCGAGCTGCGGGAGGGTTCGACGTGCCCGGTCCCGGCAAGGCGCCGGACCTGCTCAGGCACGTCGACGGCGACACGAACGCGTACGTCAGCACGACCACCGACCAGACGGTGGCCAAGGAACGCGCGGGCACGGGCGCGATGTACGTGATCAAGGCCCCGGGTGGCATCGAAACCGATTCCACTTTGGACGCCGTCGGTCACGACCGCAGGTACGGCGAGTCCGAGGTCCTGTTCCCCGGCGGCGTCGACTGGAGGTACGTCGCCGGCTGGCACGAGGTCCGCTACCAGCCGGGCAGCGGCTTCGTCCCCGGCCCGTTCGTCCCGAACCCCGACTACATCGGGGACAGGGACCCGTCGCCGACCTCCCGCCCCGACGCCACGTCCGCCCAGAACACCCAGGACAGGCAGAACACCCAGGACAGGCAAGACACGCAGGACGGGCAGGACGGGCAGGACACGCAGTCCTCGCAGAGCACCGGGACCGGGGCCGACGCCCGGCCCGGGACGGTCCCGTCCCAGCCCGGCCCGGCCGACCGGGGTCAGCCGGCCGCCCACACCCCGGCATCGCACCACGTCGGGCCGACCCGGCCGATGGCGTCCCCGCAGCCGGGACACGGCCCGACGCCCACCGGCCACACGCCGCACACCCCCCGGGGCCAGCAGCAACCCGGCCGACCCGCCACGCCGCACACCCAACCGGCAGCGCCGCACGCCCAACCTGCCGGACAACACGCCCAGCCGGCCGGGCAGCAGCACACCACCGCGCCCCGAGCGGATCAGCCGTGGACCGGCCCGGCCCGCACCGACCAGCCGTGGACCAGTCCCCGCACCGACCAGCCCGAGCGGGACACGACGCGGCCCGGCCAGGCGCAGAACCCGCCGTGGCAGCAGCCACCGGCCCAGCAGCACCCGACTCAGCAGCACCCGACTCAGCAGCACCCGGCTCAACAACCCCCGGCGCAGCAGCACGACCCGCGCCGGGACTGGATGCTGCCGCAGCAAGCGCCGCAGCAGCCGCACCACGAGTCCTTCGGCCCCACCCCGACCCCGCACCCGGACCGGTCCCCGTCGCCCACCCCGGAGCAGCAGGACCGCACCGACCCGACGAGCGCGGACCGCACCCAGGACCGAGCCCAGGACCGACCGCAAGACCGCACCCAGGACCGGCCGCAAGACCGGCCCCAGGACCCCGCGCCCCAACGCCCGCAGAGGCCCCTCGCCGACCGCCTCGGCTCCCTCGACGACGAACTCGACCGGAACGTGCGGGACCACGTCCACTCCACGCCCGCCGGCATGTCGATCTACGACCGGAGCCAGGACAAGAACCAGTACTACACCGCGCAGGAGCTGCCGAGGATCCCCGGCCGCTTCGTCGTGGACGTGCACGGCAGCCCCGACAGCGCCCGCGTGGGCCGCTACCCCTTGTCCCCCAAGGACGTCGCGGACGTCATCCGCGCCAACCCCGACTGGAACGGCGACCCGATCACGCTCGTCGGCTGCGAGACCGGCCGCCGGGACGACGGGTTCGCCGCTCGACTCGCCCGGGAGCTGGGCGTGCCGGTCACCGCGCCGAACACGGACGCGTGGGTCGACTACAACGGCAACCTGTTCGCGAGCAACACGGTCGACGGCGAGCACCCCGGCTGGCCGCCGAACGGCGAGTGGCGCACGTTCGGGCCCGACGGCTCGCAGGACATCAGCGAGAGCCCCTACCCGCCCGGCCACACCCCCGAGTGGGGCGACGAGCCGGGTGAGCACGCGCCGTCCACCGCCGAGCGCCGGGGCGAGCGCGAGGACGATTTCCGGGAATTGCGCGAGGAGAACAAGGAGAAGCGCAACGAGGGCCTGGAATCCGTCCGCGAACTCACCGGCCGCAACCCGATGACCGACGCCGACCGCCGCCCGCACGAGCGCACGCTGTCGACGGCGCGTTATCGCAGCGACCGGACCGGCGAGTCGGCGGACTTCTACAACTACAGCGGCAAGGCGCACGACTGGAGCCCGGCCGCGGAAGCGCCGCAGCGCCCGCCGAAGAACGAGCGCGTCTTCGAGACGTCGTACGCGCGGTCTTACGACCCGGTGAGCGGCGGGTGGCGCGAGGGCGAGGGCAGCAACCGGGTCCACGACTCGGAGCCGAAGATGTTCGAGGACCTCGCCAGGCACCAGCTCGCCGAGCACAGCGGCCTGTCGAGGGACGAGGTCGACCGGGCCCTGCGGGACGCCGTGAAGGTGGTCGACACCGTCGACAAGGCCGACGAGAACCACTACCGGAACGGTTTCAAGGGTGAGGTCCAGCGCACGCAGGACCGCATCGAACTCGCCATCGACGAACTCAACAAACGCGCGGCGGCGAAAGCGGCGGAAAACGGGACCACGTACACGCCGTTCACCGCGGCGGACATTTCCGGTGATCTCCGCATGGTCGTCGACCTGCCGTCCGCCAAACGGGACGGCACACCGCCGGATTACCAGATCTGCCTGTCCTGCCAGAAGGTCATGCTAGCCTACGAACGCGTTTTCCCGAACATGCGACTGGAAGTCGTCAACCGAGCCGGAGAAAGGCTTTACCCGCTGTGAGCCAGCCCAGTGAAAGCGCGATCGAACGCATTCGCGCCGTCTTCGACCGGGCGGTCCGGGACGGTCTGCGCCGCGATTCCGTGCGCGGCGCGTCCGACGAGGAGATCGACCGGATGGCCGCCGAGCAGGGGGTCGACCGCGTCCCCGAGGCCGTCCGCGAGGTGCTGCGGCTGGTGGGCTCCCGCCCGGGCCTGTGGCTGGCCGGCACCGCGTTCGGCGTCGACGCCGTGACCGGCGAGCGCAAGCGGCACGCGATCGCCGCGCTCGGCCACTTCGACCACGGCCCGGCCGACCCTGGGGGGCTCCTCGTCCTCACCGCGCACCAGGGCTACGCCTACCAGGTCGTCGACGGCGCGGACCTCGACCAGGACGACCCTCCCGTGTGGAACGTCGTCGAGGGCGAGGAGGCCGCGCGGGCGTGGGACAGCGTGTCCCGGTGGTTCGCCTCGACCGCGCCCGACGTGGCCGAGCTGCGCGACGTGCTGGAGGTCATGGAGGAGATGGGCAAGACCCTCCCGGCCTGGGCGCGGGACGTCGAGCCGCGGGCCGAGGGGTGACGCGCGTGCTGTTCGACATCGCGATCGACGGGAACCGGGCCTTCCGGTTCGAGCACGGGCCCGGCGCGACCGCGCTCGTCTCCCCCGACGACGCGCCGGACCTGCGCGGTCCCGTGCTCGACCGGGACGGGCGCGAGGTCAAGCAGGTCCAGGCGGCGCAGTTCGAGTCGGTCCTGGGCGCGGAGGTGTGGCGCCTCGCGGGCGAACCCGAGCGGCTCGACCTCGACCCGCTGGACGGCCACCTGGGCGACGACCCCCTCGTGCTGGTGCGCGAGCTGCCGGAGCTGCCGCACGCGTGGCCGCAGTACCCGTCGCTGCCGCCCGGCGACCCGATGCCGCGCGGGCACGGTTCCGTCCTGGACCGGGTGGAGGCGGAGATCACCGCCCTCGCGCCCGAGGGCTGGCAGCGGCTGACGGTCGAGTGCCGGGCGGTGGCGCGGCGCATGGAGGTCGAGGCCGCGGTCGTGCTGGACGGCGTGCCGCGGGCCTGGTCGCCGCCGGTCCTGGTGAGCCAGTGGCTGCACCGGCTGCGCGTCCGCGAGTACCGCAACAGCCTGGGCGCCTGGTACACCGCGCGGTTCGAGTTCGTCGCGGGCGGCGAGACCACGCGGCGGTTCTCGGTGGAGGGCAGGCCCGGGTGGCGGGTCCCCCCGGGCCACGCGGACGAGGTCCAGCACTACGCCGACGAGCTGCGCCTGCTGCCGCGGCGGCCCGAGGCCGTGCCCGACTGGATGTGGCACGCGGCGGGCAGCGTCCAGCAGCGCGGCCGGGCGCACGCCCTCGACGCCGCCGAGCCGGAACCGGTCACGGAGGTCGTGCGCGCGTTCGACGCGGTCGAGGACGGCCGGGGCGTCTGGTACCGCCCGATGGTCGGCGGCCGGGAGCGCGAGCTGCTCCTGCGCTACCTGGAGTCCGCGCCGGTCGTCCTGTCCTCGCGCGGCGCGGCCCGCGACCTGCTCTCCGACAGCGACGAACGCGTGGTCCCGCTCGGCCACCACACCGACGGGCGCTACGTGTGGTCGGCCGCGGTGGTCCACTACCTGCGCGAGCACCAGGTGCCGCCCGCACCCGCCCTGGTCGACCACATCCGGCAGAACCGCTACCGGCTGCCCGAGGTCCCGGAGGCGGCGAAGGCCAGGGCCGCCGCGCTCGCCATGGGCAGGCCGTACGACGAGGACCGGGCGGAGGCGGCGTTCCGCGAGGCGCTGGCCCCCCTGGTCGACGTGATCGTCCGCTGCCAGACCAGCCCCCGGTTCTACAGCCTCGGCAGCCACCGCGACCAGGCGTGGTGCCTGGTCCGCGACGGCGACTGGTACGAGGTCTACCGGGCCGACGGCGACCTGAAGGAGAAGAGGGTCCGCTTCGGCGACGTCCGCGACGCCGTCGCCCACCTGACCGGCCGGCTCGTGCTGGACCAGGACGCGCTGCGCTACGAGCTGGACGAGGAGCTGCCCGCGTGGCAGGCCCCGTACCAGGTGATCTCCGAGCAGGACCCGCCGCTGCACCGGCTCGACGGCATCAGGCTCACCGGCGTGACCGACCTGGTCGTCCACCGCTACGGCTCGCCGGACGGCAACCTGGTGCACGCCGAGGAGGTGCCGTCCGACCTGGAATTCCACCGCTACCTGCTGAAGGGCTCGTGGAACGTCGTCACCGCCGTGACGCCGGCCGGCGACCGCGTCTACGTGCTGCCGCAGGCCGTCCGGGAGCACGTGGCCGCGGGCCACGCCGACGACCTGACGCGGCACCCCGGCCTGCCACCGGTCACGGACGCGCTGCGGGAGCAGGCGCGGCGGAACCCGGGCGGCTGGGTGTGGTGCGCCGACCCGGACGTCGACCCGCGCTACGTCGAGGGCACCCCGACCGCCACCCTGCTCGGCGCGTACGAGTCGGGCCCGGACGGCGTGCTGACCGGCAAGACGTTCCTCAACCCGGACTACCGGCCGGGCCCGCGCCGGAGCGGGTTCCCGGAGCCGCTGTCCGAGTTCGACCTGGTGCTGGGTTACGTCGCGGTGGGCTGGCTGCCCCGGGAACGCGTCCTGCGCGCCCTGCTGGACAGCCCGCTGGTCCTGGAGACGGACGGGTCGGGCGGCCTGCGCGTGGGCGTCGACCAGTCGGGGCGCAGGTTCATCGCGGCGTGGTCCGCGCCGGGCCACGTGCCGGCGGGCACCGGGTCGCCGATGCAGACGACGGGCCGCGAGCTGCTGCCCGCGCTCGCCGGGGTCACGCTGGTCGTCAACCCCGGCGGGGAGCTGGGCATCGAGCTGCCGGGCGACGACCTGATCGCCGCCGCCTCCGGGTGACCGCCCGGGGGCGGACGGGTTTCCGCTAGGGTCGACGCGTGCCCGCCTCGGACAGGGTGGCCGCCCCAGCGGCGGCCTGAACCCCCGGTAGTGGAACAGCGCCGCCGCACTCGCGAGTCCTCGCCGGTGCGGCCCTCCGCGCTGCCCGGCTCCGCCCGTGATCCCCGGAGCTGTCCTTGCGCACCACACCCCTCGGCCGGTGGTCGGCGTGAACCACCGAGTCCTCGTCCCGGCGGCGGTCCTGCTGTCGCTGTCGTCCTTCCCGCTCACCATCACCGGCGCGTCCGTGGCGCTGCCGGACCTCACCGGTGACCTCGCCGCCTCGCCGACGGCCGCCCAGTGGGTCGTCACCGGCTACAACCTGTGCTTCGCCGCGTTCCTGGCCTTCGGCGGCTCGCTCGCGGACCTGCTGGGCAGGCGGCGGCTGCACGTCGCCGGCGTCGTCGCGTTCCTCGTCGGCAGCGCGCTGTGCGCCGTCGCCGGGGACGTCGGCGTGCTCGTCGCGGCCGGCCTGGGGGACGGAGACGGCGGAGGCGTGGGCAGCGCTAGCGGCCCGTCCCGGGTGG
>NZ_JBHWIE010000043.1:0-24445 GCF_042732085.1 Actinosynnema sp. NPDC059797 | reverse complement strand
GTCCTCGCCGGCGCCGCCGTGGCCACCGCGACCGGCCAGTCCCTGCTCGCGGCGGCGTTCGACGGCGCGGCCCGCACCCGCGTGTTCGGCGCGCTCGGCACCGCCCTGGGCGCGGGGTTGGCCTTCGGGCCGACGATCTCGGGTTTCCTGGTCGAGGCGGTGGGCTGGCGGGCGGTGTTCGGCGTGCCCGCCGCGCTCGCGGCCCTCGCGCTGCTGCTGTGCCCGGTCCTGCCCGTCGGGCCGGGCACCGGTCGCGGTGACGTCGACTGGCTCGGCGGCGCCCTGTTCACGGTCGGCCTCGGCGCGCTGATCTGGGTGTCCGTCGAGGCGCCCGCGCTCGGCGCCACCCACCCCGCGGTGCTCGCGGCGGCGGTGGGCGTGGTCGTGAGCGCCGCCTGGTTCGCCCGGGTCGAGCGCCGCCGGTCCGCCCCGGTGTTCGACCTGGCGCTCCTGCGCGACCGGTCCTTCCTGGGCTACTCGCTGGTGGCGGCGGCCCTGATGGGCCTGCTCGTCCCGCTGCTGGTGTACCTGCCGTCGTACCTCATCGACGTGGTCGGGCTCGACCCGGCGCGGGCCGGGCTGTGGATGCTCGTGCTCACCGTCCCGTCCGTCCTGTTGCCCGGCGCGGGCGCGGCCGTCGCCCGGCGGTCACCGCGCCTGCTGGCGACCGGCGCGGTCCTGCTGGCCTCCGCGGGGGCGGTCTCGCTGGTCGCCATCGGGCCGGCGGGCCCGCCGTGGCTGCCGCTGCTGCTGGTCGGCGCGGGGGTGGGCCTCACCACCGGCGTGGTCGACGGGCTGGCGGTCTCCAGCGCGCCGGCCGACCGGGCGGGCACGGCCGCGGGCCTGTTCAACACGGCGCGCCTCGCCACCGAGACGGTCGCGCTGGCCGGCGTCGGCTCGGTGCTGACGTCGCTGAGCGGCGGGCACCTGGCCGGGGACGGCTTCACCGGCGCGTTGCGGGTCGTGGTCGTCGTGCTGGGCTGCTGCGGTGTCGTGGCGGCGGTGGGCGCGAACGCGTTGCTGCGGCGCGGTGCGGCGGTGCCGCGGCGGTGACCCGGTCCGGGCCGCCCGGTCCCCCGGGCGGCCCGGACGCCCTCGCGCTCAGGCCCCGCGCCCCCACTCCCCGGTGCGGGTGAACCGCTCCAGCGCCGCCGCGGGACCCGTGATGTCCCAACCGTTGCGGGACACCCACGCGTCGTCGTAGTAGGTGTCCGCGTACGGCTCGCCCGAGTCGCCCACCACCATCACCACCGAACCCCGCTCCCCCGCCTCGCGCATCCGGTGCAGGAGGTGGCAGGCGCCCCACAGGCAGGCCCCGGCGGACGGTCCCGCGCGGAGGCCGGCGACCGCGGCGAGCCGGCGCATCCCGGCGACGGAGGCCGCGTCGGGCACCGGGATCACCAGGTCCACCACCGAGGCGTCGAAGGCCGGTTCCAGCCGCGGCCTGCCGATGCCCTCGATCCGGGACGGCATCCCGGTGGCGTAGTCGGGGCAGTCGGTCGCCCAGCCCGGGAAGTACGCGGAGCCCTCCGGGTCGACCACCGCCAGCCGCGTCGGGAGGCCGCGGCGGCGGAGGTGGCGGCCGACCAGCCGCGAACTCGCCCCGGTGCCGACGCCGAGCACCACCCACCGGGGGTGGACGGCGTCCACGACCTCGGCCGCCAGGCCCGGCGCGAACGACGGCGAGTCCACCGCGCCCGCGAGGTTCGCCAGGTGGTCGAGGTGGTGGCCGCCGGTGTCGGCCGCCAGTTCCCGGGCCCGCTCGTACACGGCCAGGGGCGGGTCCACGGGGTGCGTCCGGCCGCCGTGCGCCTCGATGCGGTCGAGCTTGGCCCGGCCGGTCCGGCCCGGGACCACGGCGGTGAACGGCAGGCCCAGCAGCCGGGCGAAGTGCGCCTCGGCCACGGCGGTGTTGCCGCTCGCGGCGTCGACGAGCGGGGTGCGCTCGCCGACCAGGCCGCGGGACAGGGCGTCGAGCAGCAGGGCCCGCGCGAAACCGTGCTTGAGGCTGCCGGTGGGTCGCGCGGACTCGTCCTTGAGCAGGAGGGTGACCGGCCAGTCGTCCGGCAGCGGGAAGCGGCGCAGCGGGGTCGCCGCCTCGGCCGCCCGGTCCGCGGTCAGCGCGGCGATCGCGCCCCGCACCCAGCCGTCCCCGCCCGAACCCGTCATGGCCCCACCCTGCCCGGGTCGCCGGCGGGTCGCGGCGGGTTTCGCCGACAGCGCACCACCTCGACCGTCGACGCCCGCGCGGGCGACGGCGCCCGGGTCGGCGGTGGTGAGCACCGGGGCCTCCGCCGCGCCGTCGAGCGGATCTCCCGGTCGGTATGTTCGTCGCGTGGAACAGGTGGTCGAGATCTACACCGACGGCGCGTGCAGCGGGAACCCCGGTCCGGGCGGGTGGGGCGCGGTGCTGCGGTACGGGGCGCACGAGCGGGACCTGTTCGGGGGCGAATCGTCGGCCACCACCAACAACCGGATGGAGCTGATGGCGCCGATCCGGGCCCTGGAGACGCTGAAGCGGCCGTCCGCGGTGCGGATCTACACCGACAGCACGTACGTGCGCAACGGCGTGCTGTCGTGGCTGGCCAAGTGGAAGGCCAACGGGTGGCTCACGGCCGGGCGGCAGCCGGTCAAGAACGTCGACCTGTGGCAGCGGCTGGACGCCGCCGCCGCGCGGCACCGGGTCGAGTGGCACTGGGTGAAGGGCCACTCGGGGCACCCGGAGAACGAGCGCGCGGACCGGCTGGCGGTGCGGGGCGTCCGCGCGGCGGCGGAGTCGGACCTGTCGGCCGACGTGGTGCACGACGTCGGCCGGACGGGCTGACCGGACCGGCTCGCGGCCGGGTGCGCGACCACCGGGGCGGGCGCCCGCGCGGCGCCACCGGCCGGACCGCGCGACCCGCGCGGTCCGGCCGTGCGGTCAGAACACCGTCGCGAGCCTGCGCATCCCCTCGGCGATCTCCTCGGGCGTGTTGGTGGTGAACGACAGCCGCAGGGTCGAGCGGTCCGGGGTGGTGGCGTGGAACGGCGCGCCCGGCACGAACGCCACGTCCCGCGCGAGCGCCTCGTGCACCAGCAGCCCGGTGTCCACCTCGCCGGGGAGCGCCAGCCACACGAACATCCCGCCGTCCGGGTCGGTCCACCGCGTGCCGCCCGGGACGGTGCCCGGCAGGGCCGCGATCATCGCGTCCCGCCGCTCCCGGTAGGCCGCGCGCAGGCGGTCGACGTGCGCGTCGAGGTCGTTCGCCTTCAGGTACGCCGCCGCGGCGGCCTGGTCGATGGTGGAGGTGTGCAGGTCCGCCGCCTGCTTCACGATCACCAGCGTGCGCATGATCGACTCGGGCGCGCGCAGCCAGCCCAGCCGCAGGCCGGGCGCGCCGACCTTGGAGAAGCTGCCGAGGTGGATCACGCGGTCGCTGAACGTCGCCAGCGCGGGCACGGGCTCGCCCCGGTAGCGCAGCTCGCCGTACGGGTCGTCCTCGACGACCCACAGGCCGTGCCGCTCGGCCAGGTCCGCGACCGCGCGCCGCCGCGCCACGTCCAGCGTGCGGCCGGTCGGGTTGGCGAACGTCGGCACCAGGTACAGCAGCTCGGGCCGCTCGCGCTCGACCACCTCGGCCAGCGCGTCGGGGTCGACGCCGCGCTCGTCGGACGCGACGGGCACCAGCCGGGCGCCCGCGAGCTGGAAGCACTGGAGCGCCGCCAGGTAGGTGGGCTCCTCGACGGCGACCACCGCGCCCGGCTCCAGCAGGGCGGTCACCACCAGGGTCAGCGCCTGCTGCGAGCCCGTGGTGACGAGCAGGTCGGCGATCCCGGTGGGCAGGCCGCGGCGGCCGAGCCGGTCGGCGACCAGGGCGCGCAGGTCGGGGTCGCCCTCGGTGGGCGCGTACTGGAGGGAGCGCCGGGACACGGCCTGGGTGAACGCGTCGCGCAAACCCTCGACGTCGAACAGCTCGGGCGCGGGCAGGCCGCCCGCGAACGAGATCACCTCGGGGCGGGACGTGAGCGCGAGCAGGTCGCGGACGGGAGAGCTGGAGAAGGTGCGCGGCATGGGAGTCCTCGCGAAGTCGTCGAACGGGGCGAACGCGGTCGTGCCACGCGTGGGGGTCGCACCGGGGGTCGAGGGCGCCTGCCGCGAGTCTACCTTGGCGCGGTGGAACTCGAGGCGCACCGAGTCGAGCTGACCGGCTACTGCTACCGCATGCTGGGCGGGCCGTTCGAGGCCGAGGACGCCGTGCAGGAGACGTTCGTGCGGGCCTGGCGGGCCACCTACGACCCGGCTCGCGGCACGCTCCGGGCGTGGCTGTACGCGATCGCCACGAACGTGTGCCTGGACATGCTGCGCAGCGCGCAGCGGCGGGCCGTGGCGATGGACCTGACCTCGCCCGCGGCGCCGGGTTCGCCGCTGGGCGAGCCGCTGCCCGCGTCGGCGTGGGTGCAGCCGGTCCCGGACGAGCGGGTGCTGCCCGCCGACCGGGTCGCCGAGGACCGCGAGACCGTGCGCCTGGCGTTCGTGGCCGCGCTCCAGCACCTGCCGCCGAGGCAGCGGGCCGTGCTGATCCTGCGCGAGGTGCTGTGCTGGAGCGCGGCCGAGGTGGCGCGGCTGCTCGACACCACGGTCGCGTCGGTGAACAGCGCGTTGCAGCGGGCCCGCGCCACCATCGCCGACCGCAGGCCGGAGCCGCTGGGCCCGGTCGACGAGGACCTGCTGGAGCGGTACGCGGCGGCGTTCGAGCGGCACGACGTGCCGGCGCTGGTGTCCCTGCTGCACGAGGACGCCACGATGACCATGCCGCCGTTCACGTGGTGGCTGCGCGGGCGGGACGACATCGCGGCGGCGCTGTCCTTCGGCGGCAGCGGCTGCGAGACCGCGCGGCTGGTGCGGACGCGGGCGAACGGCGTGCCCGCGTTCGGCCAGTACCGACCGGACGAGCGGGGCGGGTACCGGGCGTTCGCGCTGGTGCTGGTGGAGTTCTCGGGCGGCCTGGAGGTGGGGTCGACCACCTGCCTCGGCGACGAGCTGTTCGAGTTCTTCGGCCTGCCGATGAGTTTGCCCGCCGACTCCCGTAGCAGGGGGTGAGGACCTTTCAGGGAGGAACGCGATGTACGACGACGTGAACGGGGTGCGCACGTGGCACGAGGTGCGCGGCGAGGGCGAGCCGGTGGTGCTGCTGCACGGCGGGTTCAGCGACTCGCGGGAGTTCGGGCCGGGCCTGGCGCGGCTGGCCGACCGGTTCCGCGTGCACACCGTCGACCGGCGCGGCCACGGGCGCACGCCCGACGTGCCGGGGCCGGTGGGCCTGGACGTGCTCGCGGGTGACCTGGCGGCGTTCCTGGAGCAGGTGGTCGGCGGGCCGGCGCACCTGGTCGGCTACAGCGCGGGCGGCGTGGTGGCGCTCGGCCTGGCGCAGCGGCGGCCGGACCTGGTGCGCAAGCTGGTGGTGCTGAACACCGCGTTCGCCAAGGGGGGCTGGGTGTTCCTGCCGCAGCCGGGCGGCGAGCTGCCCACCGAGCTGGCCGACCGGTACGCGGAGGTGTCGCCGGACGGGCGCGACCACCTGCCGGTGGTGGTGGAGAAGTACGCGCGGGCGGCGCACTCGGACGAGGTGGTGGACCTCGCCGCGATCACCGCGCCGACCCTCGTGCTGGGCAGCGACGACGACATCGTGCACCTGGAGCACACCGTGGAGATGTACCGGGGCGTCGCGGACGCGCAGCTCGCGGTGCTGCCGGGCACGTCGCACCTGATGCCGTTCGAGCGGCCGGAGCTGTGCGCGTCGCTGGTCGCGGAGTTCCTGACCACCGAGCCCCGACCGCTGATGCCGGTCAACCGCGCGGGTTGACACCCTATATTCCGTAACGGCTATATTCCTGGCATGGCATCTACGTTCGCCGTGCTCGCCGACCCGCAGCGGCGTCGCATCCTCGACGCGCTGCGGGACGGCGAGCGCCCGGTCAACGACCTGGTCGACGGGCTCGCGGTGAGCCAGCCGACCGTGTCCAAGCACCTGAAGGTGCTGCGCGAGGCGGGGCTGGTCGAGGTGCGCCGGGACGCGCAGCGGCGGCTCTACCGGCTGCGGCCGGAGCCGCTGGCCGAGGTCGACGCCTGGCTCGCGCCCTACCGGCGGATGTGGGAACGGAGCCTGGACGCGTTGGAACGCCGACTGGACGGGATGGGCTGATGGGGACCGAACGGCGACGAGCCGGGCTGGAGCGGATCGGGGGCAAGCCCGTGCTGCGCTTCGAGCGGGTGCTGTCCCACCCGCCCGCCAAGGTGTGGCGGGCGATCAGCGAGCCGGGCGAGCTGGCGCACTGGTTCCCGGCCGGGGTGGCGATCGACGGGCGGCGCCTGACGTTCTCCTTCCCCGACCAGGTCACCGGGGGCGAGGTGCTGGAGTGGGACCCGCCGAGGGTGTTCGCGTTCCGGTGGGAGGCCGACGTGCTGCGGTTCGAGCTGCTGCCGCACGAGCGCGGCTGCCTGCTGGTGTTCACGCACGTGCTGGCCGACGAGCTCGGCGCCGCCCGCAACGCCGCCGGGTGGGACACGTGCCTGGCCGCGCTCGGGGCGCGGCTCGACGGGCGGCCGGCCGAGGGAGGCGGCGACGTGCTCGGCCCGATGGAGCGCTACGCGCGCGAGTTCGGCCTGGACGGGGGCCGCTTCGAGGACGGCGTGGTGCGGTTCGCCCGCGACCTGGTCTGGCGCCCGCTGGACGAGCTGTGGGCGCTGCTGACCGAGGGCGAGGACGGCGTCCCGGTGCGCGCCACCAACCCGCACGTGCCCGCCGGCCCGCTCGTCGAGCGCACGCCGCCGCGCGTGCTGGCGTACGACTCGCCCACCGGCCGGGTGCGGTGGGAGTTCCACGCCCACCCCGAGCACGGGACCCGGGTCGAGCTGACGCACGAGCCGGCCGACCCGGCGTTCGCGCCGCTGGCGCTGGCCGCGTGGCACGCGCACCTGGAGCTGTTCTTCGCCGCCGCCCTCGGCGAGGTGCGCTGCCCGTGGCCGGCGGAGCGGGTGGCGGAACTGGTCGAGCGCTACGGCGGCCGAACGCCCGCTCCGCCCGCGTTATGACTGTTTCGATATATCCCTCTACGCCCGATCGAGTGGTACGAATTCCGTGACCCAAGACACCCCTGTGCGCGAGAAATCGCGTGTCTTCGGAAACGAGGAACCTTGCGAATTCCCAGGCTGATCCCTGCGCTCGCAGCCGCGTTGCTCTCCCTGCTGACCCTGGCGCCCAACGGCTCGGCCGCGCCGGCCCCGGGGGGCGAGGTCACGCCGTACATCATCGGCGGCGGCTACGCGAGCAACGCCCCGTGGGCGGCCCGGCTGTTCTCCAACGGCCGGCAGACGTGCAGCGCGACCATCATCGCGCCGACGTGGATCCTCACCGCCAAGCACTGCGTGACCGGTGGCGGGCTGTCGTTCCGCATCGGCAGCCTCGACCAGAACAGCGGCGGCACGGTGGCCAACGGCGTGCAGACCTACAACCACTCGTCGGACCTGTCGCTGGTGCGGCTGGACCGCTCGGTCTCCGCGACCTACGCCCGGCTCGGCGCGGCCGGCTCGGTCACCGTCGGCCAGTCCGTGCAGGTGTACGGCTGGGGCGCCACGTCCCAGTGCGGCTCGGAGATCAACTGCCAGTCGCAGTACCTGAAGGTCGCCAACGTGACGGTGACCGGCGGGTGCACCGACGCCTACGGCGGCTCGGCCATCTGCGCCCGGCGCGGCGACGGCATCACGGCGGGCGGCGACTCCGGTGGCCCGATGATGGCCGGCGGCGCGCAGGTCGGCGTCGCCTCCACCAGCGACCGGCAGACCACCACCGCGTACACCAACGTGACGCGGTACCGGTCGTGGATCCAGTCGATCGCCGGGGTCTGATCCCGGTGGTCGGCGGGTGGCCGGGTCCCCGAACCCGGTGACCCGCCAGGCCCGCCCGCTCGACCGGGGACCGCTCCGGTCGTGCGGGCGGGCCGTTCCGCGTATCCGGTCCACTGAGGACCGCGTCAAATCCTTTGTGGACCTTCAGACGCGCGTGGCGCTGTCGTAGCGCGCCCGCGCGGCCCGGATCTCGTCCTCGTGCTCCAGCGCCCACCTGCCGAGCGGCACCACGTGGCGCAGCAGCGAGCGACCCAGGTCCGTCGCCCCGTACTCCACGCCGGCGGCCCGGCCCGGCCGCACCTCGCGGCGCACCAGGCCGTCCCGTTCGAGCTGCCGCAGGGCGCGGGTGAGGATGCGGCGGCTCAGGTCGTGCACCGCGCGGTCCAGCTCGTTGAAGCCGTACGGGCGCTCGGCCAGCAGCGCGAGCAGCAGCACGCTCCACTTGTCGCCCACCCTGGCCAGCAGCTCGCCCGCGGAGCAGGCCGCGCGGTCGGCGGCCGTGACCGGCGCCGGTACCAGTGACATGGATGTGCCTTCTTCCGCCTCGCCGGGACGCGTACCAGGCTCCAGGCTATGGCGAACGTGGTGATCACCGGTGGCACGAACGGCATCGGGAGGGCGCTGGCGAAACGGCTGGCGGCCGAGGGGGACCGGGTGGTCGTGGTCGGCCGGTCGGCGGACGCCCCGGCGGGCGCGGAGCTGGTGCGCGGCGACCTGACCACGGTGGCGGGCACGACCGCGGTGGCCGAGGAGGTGGCCGCGCGGTTCGACGTGCTCGACCACCTGGTGCTCGGCGCGGGCTGGTTCAACCGGCGGCGGTCGGTCACGCCCGACGGGCTGGAGCGCGGCTTCGCCCTGCTCGTGATGAGCCGGTACCTGCTCGTCGAGCGGCTGCTGCCGGCGCTGGACGCGGCGGGGACCCCCGTTGTGGTGCACCTGTGCGGCGTGGCCGGGCTGCGCGGCGCCGGCGTCCGGTGGGACGACCTGGCGCTGGAGCGGGGGTACAGCGCCTTCGGCGCCACGCTCCAGGCCGCGCGGGCCGTCGACCTGCTCGGTGCGGGGTTCGCCGATCGGCACCCGGGCAGCGCGGTGCGGTACGTGCTGCACAACCCGATGCTGGTGGACACCGGGCTGGGCAGGCAGGTCGGCGGCCCGCTGGGCAGGCTGACCGACCTGTCGGCGCGGCTGTTCGGCCGGACGCCGGAGCAGGCGGCGGAGCAGGTGCGCGGTTTCCTGGCGAACCCGCCGGCCGCGCCGCTGACCGCGTCCCGGGCGGGCAAGCCGGTCGACCTGCGCAGGCCGGAGTTCGACCGGGAGTCCGCCGCGCGGCTTTACCGCGTGCTGGCCGGGATCACGGCGGACCGGTGAACGAGTGCCGACACGGGCGCGGAACTCGTCGAGCTGTCACCGGATCGATCAGATCTCGAGAAGCCCGGCCCCGCCCCGGCCGCCTAGGTTCGCGGTCATGAGGATCACCGTTTCCCACACCTTCCTCCAGGTCCAGGACCAGGACGAGGCGCTGGCCTTCTACCGCGACGTGCTCGGCATGGAGGTGCGCACCGACGTGCGGATGGACGAGGGCTACCGCTGGCTGAGCGTCGGCCCGGCCGACCAGCCGGAGTTGCAGGTCGTGCTGGAGGACCCCGCCATGGGCCGGCCCGCGGACGACGCGATCTCGCTCAAGGAGCTGCTGGCCAAGGGCTCGCTCGGCGCGCTGATCTTCCGGGTGGACGACTGCGACGCGACGTTCGAGGAGGTGCGCGCGGCCGGTGCGGAGGTGATGCAGGAGCCGGTGGACCAGGCATACGGGGTGCGCGACTGCGCGTTCCGCGACCCGTCGGGCAACCAGCTGCGGTTCGCCGGGCCGATCAAGGGCTGACCCGCGCCGGCACCGGCCGCCTCGCCGCCCGCGCCGGCCGGGTTCGTGCCACGATCAAGGCATGTCGACCAGTTCCCGTGACCGCGACGAGCAGGGCCGGGCCCGCAACGCGCGACCGCGTGACGGGCTCGGTCGCCCGCTGCCCTACGGCGAGCCGGGCGTGGAGCGCCAACCCGAGGGGGTGCCGCGCGCGCCCGGGGAGGCGCTGGCCGAGGCCCAGCGGTTGCTCGACACCGGGCGCCCGTTCCACGCCCACGAGGTGCTGGAGGACGCGTGGAAGGCCGCGCCGGAACCCGAGCGCGAGCTGTGGCGCGGCCTGGCGCAGCTGGCCGTCGGTGTGACGCACGCCGCGCGCGGCAACCGATCCGGCGCGGTGGCGCTGCTGAGCCGGGGCGCCCGCAGCATCGAGCCGTACCGCGACGACCCGCCGCACGGGGTGGACGTGGCCGGGCTGGTGGCCTGGGCCGCGTCCGGCGCGGGCGTGCCGCGGCTGACCGGGGGCTGACGACGTGATCACCAGGCCGTGCCGGCAGGGCGACCGCGAGGCGGTCGGCGACGTCTGCGCGCGCACCGCCGACGCGGGCGGCGACTCGCGGCACCCGGACCCGGTGCGGCTGCCGCACCACCCGGAGCGGGTGGTCGTGCCGATCCCGGCCCGCTGACCCACCTCGGGCCGGAGATTGGTCCGAATGCCCGCTTCGGCGAGCGCGCGGCCGGGTAATTCGGGGTCGACAACTCACCCCGGGAGGCTCCAGTGCTTGCGATCATCGCCGCGGTCATCTTCGGGCTGGCTCTCCTGCTGGACCTCGCCGGCGCCTCGCTCGGCGTGCTGGACAGCGGCGCGCTGCTCTTCGCCGGCCTGCTCTGCGTGGCCCTGCACCTGGCGGGCGTGGGCGCCGGCGCGCGTTCCCTCAGCTTCCGCCGACGCCGCTGACCCGCGGTCGGAGGGCCCCGGACCGCACCGGTCCGGGGCCCTCCCGCGTCAGTCCCCGCCCGTCGGCGCGCCGACCAGCAGGCACGCCACGCAGGGCACGCCGTCCGGTTCGGGCAGCAGCTCGGCCGCGCTCACGTCGATCCGCTCGCCGCACAGCGCCACCAGCGCCGACCGGGTGCCGTCCGGCAGCGGCACGAGGTGGCAGCTGCGCGCCCGGTCGTCGGCCGGGCCGCCGCGCCTGCGCACGAGGAGCAAGGGCTCCTCGGCCCGCTGAGAGCCGTTCACGCCAGCACCAACTCCCTCGCCGTCGCGGGACCAGCGTCGGTCACGTCGCCATCCTGGGGTGGCGGGAGGGCCGCGCCCCAGCGCCGATGCCGAATCGGAGCCGCCGTATGCGGCAGACGCATATGCGCGGTCAGCCGACGCCCCTGGCCAGCTCGGCGACCTCCGGCGCGCCCTCCCACTGGCCCAACCGGCCCAGCTCCCGCAGCACCAGCGCGGACCGGGTGGCGCGGGCCGCGTCCAGCGCGGCGTACCCCAGCGACGCGGCCACCTCGACGTCGCCCGCCATGGCGTGGGCGTGGGCGCGCTTGGCCGAGTGCATCCCCTGCTCCCACACGCACATCCGCCGCCACAGCCGCTGCTGGACCTCCTCGTAGACCTCGATCGCGCGACCGGCCTCGCCCAGCTCCAGCCAGCACGCCGCGCGTTCCACCTCGACGTGGTCGGCGGTGAAGCAGTAGCCGATGCGGTACTCGTCGCCGGTGTGCGCCTCGCCCCGCGCGTACTCGGCGGCGGCCCGGTCGAGGCGGTCCATGCACGACTGGTCGCCCGCCAGCGCCAGGCCGCGCGCCTCCTGGCCCAGCGAGATCGCCCGCACCACGGGGCTCAGCCCCCGCGCGCGGGACGCGGCGCGGGCCAGGCCCAGCACGCGGTCCACGTCGCCCTCCGCCTCGGCCAGCCGGGACAGGCTCACGTGGGCGTGGGCGACCGCGTCCCGGTCGTCGGCGGCCTGCCCCAGCTCCAGCGCGCGCCACGTCCACCGGCTCGCGCCGCGCGGGTCGCCGCTCTCCGCGTGCAGCCAGCCGAGGAGCTCGGCGTACGCGGAGGCGATGACCAGCAGCTCGCGGCGCTGCCCGCCGCGCGCCGAGCGGCGCAGCGCGTCGACGAAGTCGTGCATCGCGCGCGCGGTCGGGATCAGCGGCCCGGACCCGCGCCGGTCGTGCGCCTCGTTGAGCACGCGGCGCAGGACCATGAGCCTGCTCAGCGCGTCCGGGGTCAGCGGCCCGCCGGCCACGGCCGCGCCGGTCAGCGCCATCAGCGCGTCGACGTCCACGCCGACCAGCCCGTCGAGCGCGTCGGCGAACCCCGGCGGGACCTGACCCGGGCGCCGGGCGCCCGGCGCCGGTCCCCCGTCGGCGAGGCCCAGCAGGTGGGCGGGGATGCCCAGCAGGCGCTGGAGGGGGCGCAGCACGCGCAGGTCGAAGGCGATGTTGCTGCCGGACTCCAGCCGGGAGACCGCCGACTGGGAGAACCCGGCGAGCGCGCCCAGCTCGTCCTGGCGCAACCCGTGCGCGCGCCGGGCCGCCGCCACCACGGCTCCCGGCGCCTGGTCGCGGACCGCCTCCTGGACCTCGCGGCTCTCCCACAGCGACGGCGGCAGCGGCGGCAGCGGTCCCGCGGGGTGCGCCGGGGCGGGGCGGCCGGCGGCCGGGCCGGTGCGGTCCAGTGGCATGGTCAACCCCTCCCACGACAGACCCCGAATCCTGGCACCGCTCCCGGGTCCGGAAAACCGCCGTTGCGGGGTCTGCCCGACCCGCCGCGCGCCGCCCGCGGTGGGGCACCGCACACCGGGGGTTGCGTCCGGAACGTCCCGCCGGTTCGGCGCGCGCGGCTATGCTCCCGCCCGTGATCAGGGTGCTGCGGGACTTCTCGACCGGTGTCGGACTGTTCGGCCAGGGGTTCGGGCTGGTGGTCCGGTCGCCGAAGCTGCTGCTCATCGGCGCGGTCCCGGCGCTGATCACCACGGTGCTGCTGATCGGCGGCCTGGTGGGGCTCGCGGTGTGGGTCGACGAGATCGCCGCCTGGCTCACGCCGTTCGCCGACGAGTGGGGCGAGACGCTGCGCGCGGTCACCAGGTTCGTCGCCGGGTTCGGCGTCATCGGCGCGTTCGTGGCCGTGGGGCTGCTGCTGTTCACCGCCATCACGCTGATCATCGGCGGCCCCTTCTACGAGCACATCGCGGAGACGATCGAGGACGAGCACCTCGGCGGCGTGCCCGAGGCCGAGAGGGTGACGTGGCTGCGGTCGGCCGCCGTCGGCGCGCGGGACGCGGTGCTGCTGGTGGGCCTGGCCGTGCTGTGCGCGGTGCCGCTGTTCCTCGCCGGGTTCATCCCGGTGCTGGGGCAGACGGTGGTGCCGGTGCTGGCGGTGTGCGTGAACGCGACGCTGCTCGCCATCGAGCTGACCGCGATCCCGTTCACCCGCCGCGGCCTGGACCTCAAGGTGCGCAGGCAGGTGCTGCGCAAGCGGCGGGCGGTCACGCTCGGCTTCGCCGTGCCCGCCTACCTGCTGTGCCTGATCCCGTTGGCAGCCCTGGTGGTGCTGCCCGCGGCGATGGCGGGCGGCACCGTGCTGGCGCACCGCCTGCTGCACGACCAGCTCAGGTGAACGGCACCCACGCCCGCTGAGCCAGGTCCGCGAGGCCGGAGACCTGCGCGCCCGCCGCGGACACCGCCCACAGCTCGTCGCCGATCACCAGCGCCCGCCGCGGGCCCGCGTCGTGCTCGAACCCCGGGCCGCGGACCGTGCCGAGTTCGGTGAACCCGGCCTCGCCCAGCCGCAGCACCAGCAGGCCGGCGGTCCGCCCGTCCGCCACGGGCACGACCACCAGGTCCTCCCAGAGCAGGAACGCGTGCGGGTCGAACTCGACCTCCGAGTGCGCGCCCGGCAGGTGGTGGCCCGCGACCTTGGCGGGCGCGGCCGGGTCCGACACGTCGAACAGCGACACCTGCGTGCCGGTGGTCCGCCCCTGCCCGGTGGCCTCCTGGCCGACGCCGATCAGCCGCCCGTCGCCCGCCGGGTGCAGGTAGGCCGAGTAGCCGGTGATCTTCAACTCGCCGACGCGGCGCGGGTTCGCGGGGTCGGACAGGTCGAGCGTGTAAAGCGGGTCGACCTGCCGGAAGGTGACCACGTAGCCCACGGGTCCGGCGAACCGGACGCTGTAGATCCGCTCGCCCACGCCGAGGCCGTCGAGCTTGCCGACCTGCCTGAGCACCTTGCCCTCGCGCCTGAGCACGGTCACCGAGCTCTGCGTGCGGACCTCCCGCGGCGCGGAGTTTCGGGCCTCCGGAACGCCGGCGGCGTCGGAGGTGGTGGTGGCCACCCGCAGGTGCCCGTCGTGCTCGGACAGCGCGTACTGGTTGAGCAGCGCGCCGGGCACCTCGCCGGAGGCCACGTGCTCCGGCGGGCCCGGCCGGGAGGTGTCGAACCGGTGGACCACCGTGGTGGGGACGTCGGTGGACCCGGTGCGCGACCGGGGCCGCAGCCGGTGGTCGTCGGCCACGTACAGGGACGTTCCGGTGCCGTAGACGGTGTCGCCGTCGGCGGTGATCGCGACCGCGTCGCCGGAGCCGAGCGCGCCCGGGAAGTCGAAGGTCAGCACGGACAGCACGGAGGTCGCCGGGCGCCCCACCGGGTGGCCGATCCGGTCGCAGGCCACCAGCGGGCCCTCCGCGCGCGACCCGTCGGCGCCGGTCAGCTCGTAGCGCGGCAACCACGCCTCGATCGGCGCGCTCGCCGCGACCTCCCTGTTCTCGGCCAGCGCCCGCGCCACGCCGCGGCCGTCCGTCGGGTGCACCCACGGCAGGCGCGGCGCGGAGTGCACGACCACGCGCACCACGTCGCCGGTCTGCCGGGCGTCGACGAACCGGCCGGTGACGGTCAGCGTGCCCAGCGCGCGGGGCTCGCCCGCGAGGTCGACCAGCGTGATCGAGGCGCCTCCCCCGGCGGGAGCCTCGTCCGCGACGCCCCGCCTCGGCACCGCCGGCGCCGACGCGGCCACCACCAGCGCCCGGTCGCCGTGCAGCAGCAGCCGGGAGGCGTGACCGCCGGGCAGGTCCAGCGTGCCGGTGACCCGCCGGCCGGCGGCGTCGACCACGCGCAGCGTGCCGTCCGCCACCGTGACGACGCGCTCGCCGTCGGTCTTGGCCAGGTCCGGCTCGTCCACGCCGGCCTCGTGGGCGTTGGTGCTCGAGTGCCCCGCGCCGCCGGGCCGCTCGGCGGCGGAAGCGGTTTCCCGCCGCCCCGCGACCGGCGGGGTGGCGCCGGCCCGGGAGTCGAGGGCTACCTCGCCGTCGGCATGGGTGCGAGAACCGTTGTCCCCCAAGCCGTACGGGCCGACGTGGGGCGCGATCGCGCGGCGCAGCCCGGCCAGCGCGGTGTCGCACGTGTCGAACGCCACCAGGTCGACCGGCACCGCCTCGACCGGCGGCGCGGGCCGCGACCGCTCCGCGACGGGCACGGCCGAGGCCGCGCTCACCGCCACCACCAGTGCGCCGCCGCCGAGCAGGGCGAGCCGTCCGGGCCAGGACCTCCGCGTCATGACCCCAGGACGGGACGGGGCGGCGGAACGGTTGCGCGGCGGGCGGCGGAACGGTCGCGCGGCGGCCGGCGGGCCGGTCTGCCGGGCTCCCGACGACGTGATTGAGTAGTCGCCGACCGCCGCCGACCGGTGGCGGCGCGCAGAGCACAGGGAGAGCGACAATGGCCCCGAGCAAGCCCGTGGTGGAGCCGTACGAGGGCCCGGCGCCCGCCGACCTGGTGGTCGAGGACATCGAGGTCGGCGACGGGCCCGAGGCGCAGGCCGGCCAGCTCGTGCACGTGCACTACGTCGGCGTGGCGCACTCGACCGGTGAGCAGTTCGACGCCTCCTGGGACCGCGGCGAGGCGTTCACGTTCCCGCTGGGCGGCGGCCGCGTCATCGCGGGCTGGGACCGCGGCGTGGAGGGCATGAAGGTCGGCGGCCGGCGCAAGCTCGTCATCCCGGCGCACCTGGGTTACGGCGACCGCGGCGCGGGCGGCGTGATCAAGCCGGGCGAGACGCTGATCTTCGTGGTGGACCTGCTCGGGGTGAACTAGGTCCCCCGGCCCCGGTCCGCGGGTCCGCCGACTCGACCCCCCGGCGGTGCCCCGGCCGTTAAGATCGGGGCTCCGCGTCCGGGGGGAGCCGAGAGGGTGTTCTTCGCATGAGCCAGCCAGGTCAGCCGGCCACACCGCTGTCCGAGGAGGAGCAGACCCGGCTCATCAAGCACCTCGGCCGCGCCATGCTCCCCGTGCTGCCGCAGGGCTGGCAGCGGGTGCGGGCGGAGTACCGGGCGGCCGGGCGGCACATCGAGGTGGACCTGGCGTTCGCGGGACCGGACGGCCAGTGGCGACCGGTGCGGCCGCCGATGGACGTGGTGCAGCTGTTCGGCCGGCTGCGCGCCGGGATGCACCAGCCGGACCGGGGCACGTGGTTGAGCGCGGTGTACGAGATCGAGGCGCCGGCGGCGTTCTCGGTGGACTTCAACGCCGACGAGGAGCCGCGCTGGCGCAACGCGCCGCCGGTGATCGGTTTCCAGGACGAGCTGCGCGCGTTCCCCCGGCAGGACGACCGGATCCCGGACTGGCTGCGGCAGCGGGTGGGCCTGCCGCCGCTGCCGAAGCCCGCGCCCGAGGGCGGGCTGCGCACCGCGCACGTCTACGACGGGCGCGACGAGGCGGGCCGCCCGGTGGTCAACCGGCAGGTGATCGACCAGCGGCTGGGCGAGGCGCTGCTGGCGTACCTGGAGGGCGCGCCCGTGGTGCTGGCCGCGCGGAACTTCGACGTGGACGAGTTCGTGCCGGGCGAGCAGGACGTGCCGCTGAACTTCCGCACCGACGGCACCTGGATCTGGGCCGGCGCGGTGCCGCACTACCTGCGCAAGCACGGCCTGCCGCCGGAGCCGGACCTGGTCGAGCACATCGTGTCGCGCGGGTTCCGGCTGGGCGAGGTGGACGAGGCCACGAAGGACCGCGCGGTCGCCCTGATCACCGGCGGCTCCTGAGCCGAGGCCCGCCCCGGGGGCTCCCACGACGTGCCCCCACTTCCACCGGCAGTTGCCCGCCGCACCCGCGATTCAGCGGTCGGGTGAGGCCCAGATCACCGTGCTCGGACATCTTTGCTTACGTAGTGTTGTGTGTTGTGCGCGCAGAGTTCCGACCTTCGAACATTCGAGTTATCTCCCCGCACAGAAGCGCACGCTCGGGATACCCTGTGCGCATGAGTACCGCTCTGGCATCGGTCTTGGCGAAGGCAGGTCTCCAGGTCACCCCCGACGAGTTCCTGACGCTCGTCGCCGATGCCGCCAAGCGGCTGGCCCCGCCGCACCCCGACCCGGCGAGCTACTTCCCGCCCGACCAGCGCGACGCGCTGCTGGACGTGGGCCTCGACCTCGGCTCCCACCGCATCGCCGACGACCAGGCGCGGGCGCGGACCGTGGTGGCGCACGCCGTGCTGCGCGACTCGGCCCTGACCGTCGCCGAGGCCGCCCGGCAACTGGGCGTGGACACCAGCCGCGTGCGCCACCGGCTCGGCGTGGGCAGGCTGGTGGGCTGGAAGGACCGGGGCAGCTGGCGGCTGCCCGCGTGGCAGTTCGCGGGCGCGGGTGTGCTGCCCGGCCTGGAGGTCGTGCTGGCCGCGGTGCCCGCCGACCAGCCCGCGCTGGTCGTGGCCGGGTTCATGACGACCGAGCAGGAGGACCTGCCGGTGGACGGCTCGCCCACCACGCCGCGCGAGTGGCTGCTGGCGGGCGGGGACCCGCGCCGGGTGGCGGCGCTGGTCGCGCAACTGGGCACGCCCGCCTGACCGGACACCACCCCGCCGACCCGACGCCGCCCGGCCCACCCCGGCCGCTCCCCACGTCCCCCACGCCCCCGAGAACACTGGACGCAGATGTCACGGCTCCCCCAGCCGCCCTCCCCGGCTGTGCTCCAGGCGAGCCTGCGCCGCACCGAGGACGTGGTGGCTGTGCACCGCGCCACCCGCCTGGTGCGCGTCTTCGCCGCCAAGGGCCTCCACCCGCAGCGCTGGAACAGCTTCCGCTACACCGGCCCGCTGCCCCACGCCCGCTTCGACACCCAGCCCCCGAACCCGGACGGCTCGTTCACGCACGCCCACGACCAGGGCGTCATGTACTTCGGCCTGTCCGTGCGCACCTCCGTCGCCGAGGTGTTCCAGGCGACCTCCGTGGTGGACCGGCGCACGCGCAGCCCGTTCATGGTGGTGCTGCGCCCCCGCCGCACCCTGCGGCTGCTCGACCTGGCGGGCCTGTGGCCGACGCGGGTCGGCGCGTCGCAGGAGATCAGCTCCGGGCCCAAGCACCTGACGCAGCAGTGGGCCAGGGCGATCCGGGCGGCCCACCCCGAGCTGGACGGGCTGTGGTACCGGTCGTCGATGGACTCCGGCGCGCCCGCCGTGTGCCTGTGGGACCCGCCGGGCGGCACGGGGCTGCCCGCCTCGCCGGACGTGCTGCTGCCGCTGGAGCACCCCGGGCTGGACCTGCCGCTGGCGCGGGTGTGCGAGGAGCTGAACTACACGCTGCTCGGCTGAACCCGGGGACGCCCGGGGACCCGGGCCGCTACGCCCGGCTCGCCTGCCGGTTCCGGCGGGGCACGGGCAGGAACCGGCCGTAGCGGACCTCGGGCAGCCGCTGCTCGCCGCGGTGCACCGAACCGTCGTGCCGCCAGCCGTGGGCCTCGCAGAACGCCCGGCTGCGGGCGTGGTCCTGGAACACCCACAGGACCGCGTACCGGAACCCCTGGTCGAGCAGGTGCCGCAGGCCCGCCTCGTGCACCAGGTGGCCCGCGCCCGTGCCGTGGTAGCGGGGGTCGGCGTAGATCGCCACCAACTGGCCGGTGTGCAGGTCGGGGTGCGCGTCGGTGGTCGCCCGGACCTCGTCGACCGCGCAGTAGGCGCCGATCCGCCCGGTGCCGGGCTCGATCGCGACGAACACCCGGCTGGGTTCGGGCAACCGCAGCACCCTCGCCCACGCGGGCAGCCTGCTCTCCGGCACCATCCGGTCCAGCACCGGGTCGGCGACGATGCCCCGGTAGGAGTGCCGCCACGCCTCGACGTTGATCCGGGCGATCTCCGGCGCGTCGTCGGGCCGGGCGGCCCGCACGGTCCACTGCATCCGCCAGAGCCTGCCGCAAGCACCGCGCCGTTCGCCAGGTTTCGGGTCAACCGCGTCTCGGCGGGCCGGGGCAGAGGTAGCCCGCGTAGGACACGCCCTTGGTCCGGAACCTGGTGGCGCGGAACCGGGACGGGTCGAGGTCGTGGAAGCGGGTGCGCACCACGTCGTCGAACAGCCGTTCCGAGACCACGAGCACCAGGTCGGACCGGGTGGCGGCCAGTTCCTGGCGGGCGACCTTGGCGTCCAGCAGCCGGCAGGTGACGATGGGCGCGTCACCGACCAGGCCGAACTTCCCGGCGGTCAGCGTGCCGCAGTGCATCGCCACCCGCATCCGCAGCGGGGTGCCCGCGCGGCGCAGGTCGGCGAGGTTGGCGGCCAGCCGCTCGGTGAAGTGGGCGATCACCCAGGCGGTGTCGGCGTCGGCGGGCAGCACGGCCAGCTCGCCGTCGCCGCGCACCTGCCGGTACCAGTGGGAGCGGTCCAGTCCGGCGTCGTGGGCGGCCAGGTCCAGGACCTCGCCCAGCCTCGACTGCGCCAGGGACTGGTCCAGCGCGTCGAGCTTGCTGTACCCCTCGACGTCCACGGCGACCACGAGTCGGTAGACCAGGCCGTCGAGCGGGGGCATCGTGTCCAGCTTCACCCGTCGAGCATCGCGCCGACGGGCCGGCGGAAACAGGGCGATGACCGGGTTTCCTGTCGCCTGTCGGATCAGGAAGCCATCCCGCGCAGCACGGCCCGGTCCACCACGGTGATCACCCGGTAGCCCATGCTGATCACGCCTCGGTCCCGCAGGGCGCGCAGCTCGCGGCGCGCGGTGTCCTCCTCGACGCCGACCAGCGACCCCAGCTCGCCCTGCGTCAGGCCGAGCCGGAGGCTGACACCGCCGGGTCCGGGCCTGCCGTAGGCCTCGGCGAGGTGGTCCAGCACGCGGGCCAGCCGCACCGAGGCCGGGTAGCCGTTGAAGTCCACCCGGCGCTGCTGGTTCCAGCGCAGCGTGTTCATGATCATCCGGGTGAGGGCGAGGTTGGCGTCGGGGAACTCCGCGAGGTAGCGCTGGAACTGCGCGGCCGGCACGACCCGCGCCCGCGTGTCCAGGCACGCGGTCACCGTGGCCGAGCGCGGCTCGCCGCTCAGGAACGCCATCTCGCCGACCACGTCGCCGCCGACCTTGATGTTGAGCAGCGCGACGCGGCCGTTGTCGAGGGCCTGCGTCACCTTCACCAGCGCCTGGAGCAGCAGGACGACGTGGTCCGACCGGTCGCCCTCGCGCATCATCACCTCGCCGCGCCGGAAGGTCCTCGGCGTGCCGAGGCCGAGCAGCGCGGCGCGACCGGGCGGCGCGAGCGTGTCCAGGTAGGTGCCTGCGGGCCAGTTGGGCGGGACCGCCATCTCCGACTCCCTCCGCGGGAGACCCAGTGTGCCTCCCGCGGGGGAACCGACCCGGCTTTTCGGCCCGTTTCAGCCCAAGTGGCGCCCCCACCAGGCGAGCACGTGGTCGAAGCGCTGCACCCGGTGGCGCGGCTTGCCCGACCTGGTCAGCTCGTGGCCCTCGCCCGGGAAGATCAGCATCTCGGCCTCGACGCCGTTGCGGCGCAGCGCGACGAACAGCCGCTGGGCCTGCTCCAGCGGGCAGCGCCAGTCGTGCTCGGAGTGCGCCACCATGAACGGCACGGTGATCTTCCCGGCGTAGGTCAGGGGGCTCATCGCGCGGTGCGCCTCGGGGTCCGGCCCGCAGTACGCCTCGGTGAAGTACCAGCCGATGTCCGAGGAGCCGGAGAACGAGTCCCAGGCGTTGACGGCGCGCTCGCTCCACGCCGCGCGGAACCGCTCGCCGTGGTGCGCGGCCAGCCAGGTGGTCATGAAGCCGCCGTAGGAGCCGCCCATCACGCCGACGCGGTCGGCGTCGAGCTCCGGCCGCTCCAGGGCCAGGTCGAGCACCGCGAGGACGTCGGCCACGTCGACCGTGCCGAAGGCGCCGACGACCGCCTGGCCGTGCGACTGCCCGTACCCGGCGGAGCCGCGCGGGTTGGGCAGCACGACCGCGTACCCGGCCGCCGCGTACACCTGGGCCTCGTCGAAGAAGCCCCAGCCGTGGTACATGAACGGGCCGCCGTGCACGGCCAGCAGCACCGGGTGCGGGCCCTCGCCCTCGGGCAGCACGAGCCAGCCGTGCACCGGGTAGCCGTCGGGGGCGCTGCCGGTCAGCTCGACCGCCGGGCGCAGCGGCACGGCGGAGCCGAAGTCGGTCAGCGGGCCGCCGCCGACCAGCACGACCTCGCCGGTGTTGTCCGGGGTGCTCACCACAGCGACGGCGGTGTCGCCGTCGGCGTCGAAGGACCTGACCTCGCCGCGCTCGCCGGCCAGCAGCTCCAGCCGGTCCAGCGGCACGCCCTCGGCGTCCGCCGGCACCCGGCGCAGCTCGACCGCGCCCCGGTTGCGCACCGCCACGAGCACGCCGGAGCCGGTCACCACGGCCGGGCCGGCGCCCTTCTCGCAGTCGACGGTCTCGGTGTCGGTCATGCGCACCGGCTCGCCGCCGTCGAACCGCCACAGGCCGTGGTTGCGCGCGACGGCGTGCACGCCGGTGGTCTCGGTGCCGTAGAACAGCACGCCGCCGCCGGGCAGGGCGACCGGGCAGTGCGCCTGGCCCGCGGACCGGACCAGCAGCTCCGGCTCGCCACCCGTCGCGGGCACCGAGTACAGGTCGGTGTTGAGGGTCTCGACCGCGCCCAGGTCGCGCTCGGCCACGAACACCAGCCGCTCGCCGTCCGCGGTCCACGTCGGCTCGGCCACGCCGAACGAGCCGTCGGTCAGCTCCACCGGCACGGCGTCGACGTCCAGGGCGTCGACGGTGAACAGCCGCGGGCGGCGGTCGCCGACGAAGCCGATGTCGTCGAACCGGTAGTCGAGCCGGGTGATGTGGCGCGGCGCCTCGGCGTCCGGCTTCGGCGCCGCGTCCTCGCCCTCCAGGGGCTCGCCGTAGCGGCCGGCCTCGGGCACCCGCGAGGTGAACGCGATCCGCCGGGAGTCGGGCGCCCACGACGGGGCGCCCGCGCCCAGGCGCAGGTCGGTGAGCTTGCGGGCCTCGCCGCCGTCGGCGGGCATGACGTGCAGCTGGGGCGCCGCCCCGCGCTCGTCGACGCGCAGGAACGCGACCCAGCGCCCGTCCGGGGAGATCCGGGGGGCCAGGTCGCGTTCCGCCCACGTCCAGCGCCGGGGCCCGCTGCCGTCGAGCGGCACGCGGTGCAGCCCGCCCCGGTAGGCGTTCGCGGCGACGTCCGGTGTGGTGACGTTCACCAGGACCAGGTCGCCGCGGACCGTCACGGAGCCGGGCAGGTTCAGCTGCTGCAAGTCATCGGGGCGCACGTCCCAGGACGTTACCCCAAGGTTCTTTAGCAAGGCTCACGAGTTTTTGACGCTCACAGAACGTCACTTGCCGGAGTCGGACGACACCCCGACGTGCTTGGCCGCCTCCGGGTGCCGCTTGACCTTGACCAGGCTCGCGACCGTGGTGATGACCAGCACGCCGATGATGACCGACAGCGACACCTCGATGCCGACGGTCGGCACGTGCAGCGGCTCGCCGCCGTTGAGGAACGGCAGCGAGTTGGTGTGCAGCGCCTCCAGGATCAGCTTCACGCCGATGAAGCCCAGGATGACCGACAGGCCGATGGACAGGTAGATGAGCTTGTTCAGCAGGCCGCCGAGCAGGAAGTACAGCTGCCGCAGGCCCATCAGGGCGAACGCGTTGGCGGTGAAGACCAGGAACGGCTCCTTGGTCAGGCCGAAGATCGCCGGGATCGAGTCGAGGGCGAACAGCAGGTCGGTGGTGCCGATCGCGACGATGACGATGAACATCGGCGTGACGAACCGCTTGCCGTTGATCTTGACGAACGACTTGCCGTCCTGGTAGCCGTCGGTCACCGGGTAGACCTTGCGGACGATCCGGGTGGCGATGTTCTCCTTGTACTCCTCGCCCTCGTCGTCGTGGTTCGTGAACGCCAGCTTGTAGCCGGTGTAGATCAGGAACGCGCCGAAGAGGTAGAACACCCAGCTGAACTGCGCGATCACGGCCGCGCCGACGGCGATGAAGATGCCGCGCATGACCAGCGCCATCAGGATGCCGATCAGCAGCACCTTGTGCTGGTGGATCGCCGGCACCTTGAAGGTGCTCATGATGATCAAGAAGATGAACAGGTTGTCCACGCTGAGCGAGTACTCGGTGATGTAACCGGCGAAGAACTCGCCCGCCGGGGTGCCGCCCGCGAAGTACCAGACGCCCAGGCCGAACAGCACCGCGACGCCGATGTAGAAGGCCACCCACCGACCGGCCTCGCCGATCGTGACCTCGTGCGGTTTGCGGTCGACGATGAAGAGGTCGATCGCCAGCAGGACCAGCAGACCGGCGATCGTGGCGAACCACAGCCACACGGGAACAGACATCAGGACAACCCTCCGGTGCATAGCGCGCACGCCAATGACCGGAGGTCTCCTCCGCCGGCTGGACGTGATCGCCGACCGGTGGCACCGGGAACCCCGCGCCGGGTTCCGTGCTGACGACGCCACCGTGTAGGGAGTACTCCCCTCCACCTGCGGATAGTCTCACTCATAACCGTTGGTTCGCGCCACCCGGGGTGATCAGCGGCACCGCACTGCGTCGTGTTATAAGCCAGATTAGTCCGTTTTGCCGCCCGGCGTTCGCTGAGAGCCCGCGGCGGTGCTCACAGCCCGTTCTCAGCCAATCACACCTAAGGTCAACTGCGTGGCCCCCCTCAACCGCCTCCGCGGCAGGTGGTCGCTCCCCGCGCTGGTCCTCGTGGTAGCCCTGGTGGGCGCCACCGTGGTCTGGACGCGCCAGGGAGACGAACCACCCCCGGTGAGCACCCGCGACGCGGTGATCGACGTGCCGGAAAGCCCCGGCAGCGACCGCACCGTGCAGATCGACACCACCCTGTACCTCCCCGAGCGCACCCCCGCGCCCGCCGTCCTGCTCCCCCACGGCTTCGGCGGCAGCAAGGCGAGCGTCGCCGCGCAGGCGACCGAGCTGGCGCAGCGGGGGTTCGTCGTGCTGGCCTGGTCGGCGCGCGGCTTCGGCCGCAGCACCGGGCAGATCGCGCTGAACTCGCTGGACCACGAGGTCGCGGACGCCCGGAAGCTGCTCGACTGGCTGGCCAGCCGGGAGGAGGTCGAGCGCGACGGCGGCGGCGACCCCCGGGTCGGCGTGACCGGCGGCTCGTACGGCGGCGCGCTCGCGCTGTCGCTGGCGGGCGTGGACCCGCGCGTGGACACCATCGCGCCGGTGATCACCTACAACGACCTCGCCCAGGCGCTGCTGCCGAACTCGGCGCGCGCCGACGGCGTGGACGCCTCGACCGCGGCGCCCGGCGCGTTCGCCGCCAACGGCGTGTTCAAGCGCTCGTGGGCCGGGATCTTCTTCTCCGCGGGCCTGTCCGGCGCCGACGCCGCCAACCCCGGCCAGGAGGCGAGCGAACCCGGCCAGGACGATGACGACGACCAGGGCCTGGGCGGCGCGG